>DATBCN010000490.1:0-5830 GCA_036270475.1 Candidatus Angelobacter sp.
CTTCCGAATGCCTCACGCTATAGCTATAATTGACCATGGCGACACACCCGCAGCCCGCTTCGCAAAAAGAGCTGAAGCTGCTGAATGGCAAGTTTCATCAATTGCTGGGAAAGGTCGCTGAAAACCGCCCTACTGACGATCTGGAAATCATCCGCAAGGCCTATAACTTTTCCCTGCAACATCATCAGGGGCAGACGCGCGCTTCCGGCGAGCCTTACCTGATCCATCCGCTGGAAGTGTCACTGGTGCTGGCCGACATGAAGCTGGATTCCACGGCCATCTCCGCCGGGTTGCTGCATGACGCCATTGAAGACACAACGGTCACACATGAAGACGTGCGCCGCGAATTTGGCGAGCAGGTAGTGCATATTGTTGAAGGAGTAACCAAGATCGACAAAATCGACCTGGCCAGCCGGGAAGAGCGCCAGGCGGAAAATGTGCGCAAGATGGTGCTGGCCATGGTGGATGACATCCGCGTGGTGCTAATCAAACTGGCCGACCGGCTGCACAACATGCGCACGCTGAAACACCTGCCGGAAGAGCGCAGGCAGCAGGTGGCAAAAGAGACGCTGGAAATTTACGCGCCGCTGGCGCATCGCCTGGGCATGGGCAAGGTGCGTGGCGAGCTGGAAGATCTGTCGTTCCGCTACGTGGACCCTATCGGCTATGACCAGGTGCGCGTGGCGGTGGACTCGCACCGCAAGGCGGGTGAATCTTTTCTGGCCAAGGCGGTCAAGATCCTGCAGCAAAAGCTGAAAGACAATGGCGTGGAAGCCAGGGTGGAAAGCCGGATCAAACGGCTTTACAGCATCCATCAGAAGCTGCTGCGGCAGCGGATCTCCGTGGACCAGGTGTATGACCTGCTGGCAGTGCGCATCATTACAAAGTCAGTGAAGGATTGTTACACCGTGCTGGGCGCGATCCACCAGATGTGGCGGCCGGTGCCGGGGCGGATCAAGGATTTTATCGCCATGCCGCGGCCCAATCTTTACCAATCACTGCATACCACGGTGATTACCGAAGACGGCCACCAGTTTGAAGTGCAGATCCGAACGGAGGAGATGCACAAGATGGCGGAAGAAGGCATTGCCGCCCACTGGAAATACAAAGACGGCACGCCTGTCAGCGCCAAAGACGAGCAGCGGCTGGCGTGGCTGCGCCAGGTGGTGGAGTGGCAGCAGGACGTAAAAGACCCAAACGAGTTTCTTTCCACGCTGAAAGTCGATCTCTATCCGGAAGAAGTTTATTGCTTCACGCCCATGGGCAAGGTGGTGATCCTGCCGCGCGACGCCAGCGCCATTGATTTTGCTTATGCCATCCACACGGAAGTGGGACATACATGCGTGGGCGCCAAGGTGAATGGGCGCATTGTGCCGCTCAGGAACAAGCTGCGCAATGGCGATGTGGTGGAGATCATGACGCAGACGGGCCACAATCCCAGCCGTGACTGGCTGGGTTTTGCCAAGTCCACGCGCGCGCGCAACAAGATCCGCCACTGGCTGAACATCCACCAGCGCGAGCGGGCCATAGAGATTGGCAAAAAACTTCTGGAGAAGCAGGCGCGCAAGTACCGGCTGGCGCTGAAGGATTTTAACGACAAGACCATGGAGACCATCGCCAAGGAATACGGCCTGGGCGGCGGACAGGACCTGCTGGCGGGCATTGGCTACGGCAAATATTCCGCGCGCCAGGTATTGGCCAAGCTTTCCCCGGAAATACAGGAGCAGACGCCAACGGAAGAGCCGGCCAAGAGCAGCAGCACGATTGGCACGGTGATACGGCGCGTGTTTGGCCAGAGCGCCGACACTGGAGCTATCAAGGTAAAGGGCCACAACGATCTGCTGGTCTATCGCGCACGATGTTGCAATCCCATCCGCGGCGAAGCAATTGTAGGGTACGTTACGCGCGGCAAGGGCGTGGCCGTGCATACCGTAAGCTGCCCAAACGTGAACAATCTGATGTATGAAGCAGACAGGCGCATTGGAGTGGAGTGGTCCAATCCGCCAAAGATCGACAAGAAAGACGGGCGCGGGAAGTATCCGGTGAAGCTGACGGTTTTTTGCGACGACCGTCCGGCCATGCTGAAACAGTTGACGGCGGTGATCTCCGACGATAACACCAACATACGCAATATTGAAGCCCGCACCGCTGACAGCCGCGCCACGATCGATATTGTGATTGATATTGAAGACGTGAAACACCTGGAGCGCGTGATCAGCGGACTGAGGAAGATTCCGGGGATACATGATGTGCAGAGGTTGAATAAGGTGTGAGACTTCGGTATTTAGTATTTGGTACTTAGCCGCAAGATCCAAAACTGTACAGCAATTCCAAACAGTGCCAGTCATCCGGCCAAATATCAACTGCCAAATACTGTTCGGTTGTCTTCTCGGCGTTTATCAGCGAAAATCTTGCGTTGCAGACTCAACCGGAGGGCATTCATGAGCGGCTTTACCCGAGACGTCGTTTCCACTCCTAACGCACCCAAAGCCATAGGGCCGTATTCACAGGCCATCAAGGCCAATGGATTTGTCTTTATCTCCGGACAGGTGGCGATTGATCCGGCCACACAAAACCTGATCGAGGGCGGAATTGAGGCGCAGACGGAGCGCGTATTGCAGAACCTTTCCGCCATTTTGCTGGCGGCGGGCAGCAGTTGGGAGAAAGTGGTGAAGACAACGGTGTTCTTAAAAAACATGTCAGAATTTGGCCAGATGAATGAAGTCTACGGAAAAGTCTGCAAGAACGCGCCGCCTGCACGTTCCACAGTGGAAGTAGCTCGCCTGCCGAAGGACGTAGCCGTGGAGATTGACGTGGTTGCGCTGGCCTAGTTCACGCAAAACTTTAGATTGACAATGGATGCGGGCAGACTATGATAGCGTGGAATTTTCCGTAGCATTTTTCCCTAGCAATTTTCCGGAGGCCCTATGCACGCCTGGTGGGTCGTTGCTGCAGTTGTGTACTTTTTGATCATCTTGCATGCAGCTTGGTATCTCCTCAGCTACCGTTATCAATATAAGCCTCTGCCTCCTCAGTGCGTCATTGATGCATTTCTGGCCGAGTCGCGCAAGAACATGGGCCTGGACTACATCGACATGAGTAAGCTCCAGTATGACTGGGTGGAGTCGAACGGCGCCCGCCTCCGCATTGTGATCTTTGAGGCCGCAGCGGGTAGTCCCTGCGTTGTATTTGTCCCTGGGACGGCAGCCTACGCTCTGTGCTACCTGGAATTTCTGTATAAGCTACACCGCGAAGGCTTCCATGTGATCGGGATGGACCCGCGCGGACATGGATATAGCATTCCTCCCCGCGGTTCCTTCACCATCGATGAACTGGCGGATGACGCGCTGGAGGTATGCCGGTATGCAAAAAAGCGGTTCAACACGCCTGTGGGTCTGTCGGGATCGAGCCAGGGAGGCATCACGACCTTCTACGCCGCAGCGAAAGGCGAGGTTATTACCTCCGCCATGTGTCACAACATCGCAGACCTGAACGGGCGCGACAACCTGATTTTGTCGCAGTTCCGGCCGCCTGTGTGGATGATACCTTTCGTCAGGTTCGTTTTTAAGCTCTATCAGAATTTCAGCGTTCCCCTGACCTTCTATCTGAATTTCAGCCAGCAAGTCCTCAAGGACGGCGAACTCTCGATCGATTATTTCAAGCGAGATCCCCTTGCGGTGATAGCGTACACCTGCAAGGTGATGCGTTCTCTGGCCAAGACCAAATTGGCGTGCCCGGTGGAAGAGATTCGCACACCGATGATGGTGCTGCAGGCTTCGGCCGACCCTATCTTCCCAATAAAGTACGAGAAGAGCGTCTATGATCGCCTGCAGAAGTGCGAGAAACGATGGGTTGTTCTGGAAGGTTTGCCGCACCTGATCCTGGTCGACACTGTTTGGCTGGCGGTCCCCCCCGTGGCTGAGTGGTTTTGGCATACGCTCGCGCCGGAACGCCAGCAGGCAGCAGGGAGCGCGAATTCCTGACGTGAAGCCGGCGGCGCCTGTAGCCGGGCCCTTGGCGCAATAGAAGAAGCCGGCAATTTGTTCTCAACTTAAAAATCTCAAGCATTGAGACAGTTCCACAATCAGCCACAAGGCATTTTGCAAGGAGAAAGTCATGAGATCCAAACAGAAGTTAATCCTTTACCTCTGCTACGCGGTGTCCGTGGGTTATGTGGCCAACAAATTTGCTACCACCATAGGCCTCTGGTTCCATGGTGTTGACCAGTGGCAGAAGCTGTGGAGGCCGTTTCCAGACTGGGGACAGGGCGCCGAGCTTTATGGAGCGTTGCTGGCCGCCAAATGGAACGGCACACGCATGCTGTGGTACGGAATGCTCCTGCTGGGGATGACTTTCTTCGTGATGCTTTACAAGAAATATAAGTTTCTGGCTTTTCTACTGTTCCAGGGCGCTCTAGTGGAAGTGCTGAACCTGTTTTGGGTCGCGAACGCCAAGTCGAACGGCTGGTCAACTCCCGCCTCAGACAAGTTCATGGTGGAGAGCGCTTTGTGGGCAGGGGCGCTGTTCCTTAGCGGGCTTTATTTGTACACGCAACCGGCGGAAGAAGGCTTGGAAGTATTGCCGGCCCCAGCGGCCGGGACGACGGAAACGCACAAACAATTGACCCGGTGGTGCATGCTGGTTGCATTTGCTTTTTCCGCCATGAAGCTGTATTTCGCCTACTACTGGTGGCTTTCGCCTTACAAAATATGGGCTGTCGGCTTCCGGGCGTTCCCAGACTGGGGAACCGGAGCGGCGCTCTACGGCGCGCTGCTGCCGGCGAAATGGATTTTCTCCAGCAATTTCTGCTACGGAGTGATTATCGCGCTGGCTGCCTATTACGGTCACAAATTCAATAAATTCCAGTTCCTTGGATTTCTGCTGATGCAAGGTGTGTTCATTGAATTCTTCGATGGATTCTGGCTGGCCAACGGCAAATTCAACGCCGGCTGGGCTGAGTTTGGAGATGGGCTCCCCATTCCCGGCCAGATGTCGATGATTGGCGGGTTCAGCTGGGGGCCGATCCTGCTCACTTGCGCCATCTACCTGCTCGGAAAAGAATATCTGGAAGCCAAGCGGGCATAGGCAGAAATTATATTGCTGTTTTCAATAGCTCCCAAAAAGGCTTCATGAGATCGGGGGGAATCTTTCCGGTCTGACCTTTCGTTACTACTACCTTTGCCGGTAAGCCGTGTTTTTTCTGTGACGCGGGTCGTGAAACCTGCATCTCAGGATTCAAGAGCCAACCGAAAAACTCAGGCTATTGCCGGCAAAGGAGCTTCGATGAAGCGCTTTTTGATTCTGTTTGCCATACTCTGTGCCTCTACGTGTGCGTTGGCGCAAAAGGCCGATATTGCGTTTACCGTGGGCGGATCGTTTGTTTCTGATTCGCAGCAGACGTTTTCCACCGGGCCTTCGTCCATCACCAAACTGAAGACCGACAACCACATTTTTCTTGAAGGCAGCCTGGGCGTGCGCCTGTTGAACGCCAAAGTAGCGGCGCTTTATGTGGAACTGCCAGTGGCGGGGATCCCTTCACAAAAGATATCGTTTAACACCGCGCCCTCCACGGTGCTGGACCACATTAACACCGTGTTTATTACGCCGGGCCTGAAGCTGAAACTGCTTCCCGTGTCGCCGATCGCGCCCTGGGTAAGTCTTGGCGGCGGATGGGCGCGTTATTCGCTGGATTCCGGCACAACATCGAGCAAGGCGGCGGTGCAGTATGGCGGCGGACTGGATTTCAAGTCTGGATTGCCGATACTTGGCTTCCGCGCCGAGGTGCGCGACTTTGTTACCGGCGATCCAAACTTTGGCATTGGCAGCGTGG
>DATBCN010000491.1:0-3503 GCA_036270475.1 Candidatus Angelobacter sp.
ACCGGTTTTTAACCCGAAAACGAACGGCCAGATCGCCTGGGTAAGTGGACGTACGGGACTACCCCAGATCTATGTAATGGACGCGGACGGCAGTAACGTGCAGCGGATGACCGATCAGGGCTATGCTGTTTCGCCAGCCTGGTCGCCGAACGGACTGCTGCTGGCCTTTGCCTGGGTGCGTAATTATGGTCCCGGAGTTTTGGGCGGCTCGGATATTTATCTTATGGATATCGCATCACGACAGATTGTACAGTTAACACATGATGGCGGAAGAAATGACTTTCCATCGTGGTCGCCGGACGGTCGGCACATTGTGTTTCAGTCCAACCGCACCGGCACGGAACAAGTCTGGAGCGTCCTGGCGGACGGCACGCATCTGCAACAGCTCACGCGCCAGGGCCGGAACAGCCAGCCGAATTGGAGCTTTAAATAGGCCTTATAGTAAATTGCATTATTTTTCTTGGAGGACATGAGGTGAACAACAGCAAGAGTATCCGGATCTTCGTCCTGGGGGTGCTGGCTCTGGTCATGGTGGCAAGCGGCTGCAAAAAGAAAGAAACTCCGCCACCGCCGCCACCGCCGCCTAAAGCGCCAACCGCAACTCTTTCCGCCAACCCGGCTTCTATTCAGAATGGGCAGTCCGCAACCCTGACGTGGAGCACGGAAAACGCCACTGACGTCGCTCTCGACGGCAATAAAGTTGATCCCAGCGGTTCACAAACCGTTTCACCAACGCAGACCACCACATACCATCTCACCGCCAAGGGCGCGGGTGGGACGCAGGACGCAACCGCGCAGGTTTCCGTCGCCGCGCCACCGCCTAAGGCAACGCCCACGCCGGCGCCGACTCCTACCGTCACTGACGATCAGCTCTTCGCCCAGATGGTGAAAGACGTTTACTTTGACTATGACAAGGCAGAGCTTCGTCCGGACGCGCAACAGGCACTGGCGCAGGCTGCGCAGCTTATCAAGCAAAAGGGCTGGCGCGTGCAGATTGAAGGCAACTGCGACGAACGCGGTTCCACCGAATACAATTTGTCACTGGGTGAGCATCGTGCTGATTCCGCCAAGCAAGTGTTGCTGCAGAACGGCATAAGCGCTGATGCGCTCAAGACCATCAGCTACGGCAAAGAAAAACCGCAGTGCAGTGACGCCAATGAGGATTGCTGGCAGAAAAACCGCCGCGACCATTTCACGCTGTTACACTAAACCTAACGCCGGGCGGGCCCGCGCCTGCCCGGCTTCAATCCGCGCTCTCTCGTCCTTGAATAAATCGAAAATTCCTGCAGGATCACCAGCTATTCTGCATCTAATGAGTGAAATGCCTATGAAGAAACAAAGTTTCATCGCCCTGTTCGCTCTGCTGCTTTTTGCGGTGTGCGCCAGCCACAGTGCTGCCGCCGCTGACACCAAGTCCCAGTTGATCCAGATACAGACCCAGCTACAGATCATGCAGGACAACATGGCCCGCATGCAGCAATCGTTTGATGAGCGCATGGGCATTATGAAAGACCTGCTTACCCAGCAGATTGATAACGTCAATAAAATGGGTACGACGGTGCAAAATCTGCAAAAGTCCCTGGGACAACAAACCACGGACGCAGGCAGCAAGGTTGACCAGATTTCCGGACAGGTGCAAGCCCTGCATGATTCCGTCGATGAGCTAAAAGCGCGCCTGGCTAAAGTGAGCAAGCAGCTTGATGACATGCAGGCTTCGCAGCAAAATATTTCTTCACCGCCAACAGGACAACAGCCCAGTGGAGCGCCCGGCGGCGCGGCCAACAACGTACCGCAGGCTCCGCCTGCTGACCAGCTCTATAATGACGGCCTGCGTGACTACAACTCCAACAAGAACGATCTGGCCTCGCAGGAGTTCGCGCAATATTTGCAGGTCTATGGCAACACCGATCTTGCCGGAAACGCGCAGTTCTATCTGGGAGAGATTGCCTATCGCCAGCGCGACTTCAACGGCGCGGTCCAGGCCTACAACAAGGTGCTTGACCAGTATCCCGGCGGAAACAAGACCGCTGCGGCGCAACTGAAAAAAGCTTATGCTTTGCTGGAACTCGGCCAGCGCGATGCCGGAGTGCAGGAGTTGCGCAGCCTGATCAGCCGTTATCCAAAAAGTCCTGAGGCCCTGCAGGCCCGTGATCGACTCACAAAACTGGGGGCCGCGGGCGCGGCCTCCAAGGCTAAACCCCCTCGTCCTTCGCCCAGCCACCGCTAAACCTCTAAGGCTCCTTCTCCTTCACCTTCAACTCCAGTCCCAGCTTCCGCAAACAATATTTAATTTCCTGCGCCACTTCCGTCACGCGCATCCCTTCCTGCACCATCAGCTTGCATGAGATTGCGGTGCGGTTCTGCGTGTCCGGCCCCAGATCATAATTCACGCGGCAATATTGGCACTCTTCATTCCAGCAGAATTTTCCGTAGGAGACGTCTTCAGGAGAGAGATATTGCAGCGCGCGCAACAGCATGTTGCCGTCAGGGACTTCAAACTGCTTCTCCCCAATGGTGATCTTCACCAGCTTGTCATACGGGCGAAACATCGGCCCGGAATTGTGCATGGCTTCGATTTTAATAGAAAGCGGCCGCAGGAGAGAACCGCGGCCGCTTCTTTGCATCGCACTTCCACAGTGAAGCGGGAAAAAAATCCCCATGGAACCCGCTTGACTGCCCTTGCTCAGATAAAAAATCAGAGCGCTATATGTAATAAGTTAGACCCCGCGATGCGGGAAAAGTTGCAAAAATTTTACCGCTGGCCCGATTCGGTCGCCCCTTCGCGACAATGTTTTGCCGCGAATGTCAAAATAACCCTTGTCATCTTGAGCGCCGTCCGGGCCGAGCGTAGCGAAGCAAGGGCAAGTCGAAAGATCCCCTACGCCGCCGGCTTCAGGGCTCGGCTTTAGCCGTGCCGTAGGGATGTACCAATTAGCCTTGGCTTTTTTTTTGGCAAAACTGCGATGGAGGTGGACCAGTACCCTGGCGAAAGCCAGGAGGAAAACCAGGGCCAGAAAAAGGACGGTTCTTTCGCGGCATAAAAAGCCGGGAAACGTGTTTCAGGAGCACAATTTCCCGGCCTGTTCTTCAACCGGCAGCTTTAACGGCGCTGGAAGCAATCCTCAGGATGCCGGCAAGGGCGATCCTGCCATTTGTCGCTTCGGCGTTCTCCTTAGGATTGCTGCGGAAAGCAGCGTAATCACCAACGCAACCGGAAACGGCTCAATGAAAGTCATGGCCGAGTTATAGAAGACGTTGTTGTATCTCTCTGCAAATTTCTTCTGCTCCTCAAGTTGCTTCTCAACCGCGGCAGCGCTCGCGCCAGATGCTTTGATCTTTTCAATCCTGTGGGTGTTGTATTCATCCATGAAGTGGGGCAAAAAATTGAAATAAATCACCTCCCAGGCCGCCACGTAGCAGGCGCATGAAATCAGGGTAATGCAGATCCCCACGGCAAACGCCCTGCCGAATGTAATCTGCCCTTTGCCAACGTTCTCCCGGTA
>DATBCN010000492.1:0-3170 GCA_036270475.1 Candidatus Angelobacter sp.
TTCACAATTTCTATCAATGGTTTGCGAATCGGTTCCAGATCTCCGTCATAATGGTAGACCGCTCCTCCGCCCGCCTCAATGCCGATGGCCCGCGCGTCAGATTGCGCCAGGTTCACCAATGCCCGCAGATCCCACCAGTCATTCTTTTCATCGTGCGCGCCAACATAGAAAGGCGCAAAACGGAACGTCTGAAATGGTTTGGGCTGCGCGGAATCAGTCAATGATCCCAGGCCAAACTGCACTGCGCCCGCTGAAACCCCGATCAGCAAAGCGCCGTCATACCGTTTGCGGGCAATCAGGTCCTTGAGTCCGTTCTGCTCAAACACGCGCCACCCGCGTTCCACATCGCCTCCCGCCAGCAGAATCAGGTCCGCTGCTTCCATAAAGGCAGTATCTTCGCGTGCAGGCTTGGCCGGGACCATGCGGCAGTCAAAGATTCCCGCCATCTCCATGGCGGCAACGAACAAACCATAGAATTCCGGCTGATCGCCGTTGGAGGCCCCCAGGTAAGCCGCTTTGGGATTGGCGGTGTCCAGGTCCGCGCGGATTCTTTCCGGCAGAGATACGTCGTCGCCCTTCCAGAAAAATAATTGACTGTCGGCCAGCAGGTAGAGTGGTTTGATCATTGGCGCTCTAAGACAAGGCTTGACTCCATGGCCAGAAACAAGATTATATCTAAGCGCAATGATGCGCGGTCTTCCTATTGCCCACAGCCACCAAACTCGTCCGCGGACTTTCACTTTCTGATTCCATCCTGTTGCTGGCGGGCGGGATCATTGGTTCTGGCATCTTCCTCACTGCTCAGGAAGTGGCTTCCAACACGCGCTCGCCCGGATTATTTCTGGCGATCTGGGTCATTGGCGTTGCTGTAACTCTGTTGGCCTGCTTCGCTTTCGCCGAACTCGGAGGCATGTTCCCACATGCCGGCGGACAGTATGTCTACATGCGCGAGGCGTACGGTGACGCTGCCGGTTTCCTCTATGGCTGGATGTATTTCACCGTAAGCGCCACCGGGACCATGGCCGCGCTGGGTGTGGGCTTTGCCACTTATCTGGGAAAGACCTTTCCGGGGCTGGATGCAGAGCGCGCTGTCGCATCGATCCGTCAATTTCATATTGGCTACGGGTACGCGGCATTTGCGCTTGGCCCATTTCCTATTACGCGCGGACATCTCATCGCCCTGGCGGCCATTGCATTGCAAACGGCCATCAACGTCTTTGGCGTAAAAAAAGGCGCGGTGTTGCAGAACGTTGCCACCTGGGCCAAGTTCGGCGCCATTGGGGTCTTTGTCATCGGCGGGCTGGCGCTGGGCCATGGCTCATGGGACCACTTCCACCACGCGATTCCTGCCGCGCCCGGCCCAGGACCATTGCTGGCAGGTTTGGGCGTGGCCATGATTGCCGTTTTCTGGGCTTACGATGGCTGGGTCTACATCACCTTTGTCGCCGGAGAAGTAAAAGATCCGCAGCGCAATCTTCCCCGAGCATTGATCTGGGGTCTGCTGCTGGTGGGCGCCGTCTATATCTGCATTAACGCGGTCTATCTCTATGCCCTGCCCATGAGCGAAATCGCGGCGCATGAAGCCGTGGCCCAGACCGCGGCTGTTTCCATGTTCTCTGGCCGCATTGCGCCGTGGCTTTCATTCATGGTGGCGCTTTCCTGCTTTGGCGCAATGGCGCCCTGCCTGATGAGCGGCGCGCGCGTCTACTATGCCATGGCGGAAGACGGCGTTTTCTTTCGCACGCTGGCCAAAGTGCATCCGCGCTGGCATACACCCGTAATGAGCCTGGTGCTGCAGGCAGTGTGGGCGTCTGTGCTTGCGCTGAGCGGCAAATACGATGAGCTGTTTACCTATGTAATGTTCATGATGGTGCTGAGCTATGTGCTGACCGTGGTGGGAGTGTTCGTGCTTCGGCGCAAGCAGCCAGACACGCCGCGCCCTTACCGCTGCACAGGATATCCCTGGTTGCCCGCGATTTACATCGTGCTTGGCAGCGCATGGGCCATTAATGCGGCGATAGTGAAAAGAAAAGAGACGTTGATAGGGACTTTGATTGTGCTGGCTGGAGTACCATTTTATCTGTACTGGAAACGGCTGAAGAAAACGGCAGCGCCGGCAACAGAACCAATCCCTTGAATAATCATGGCCGCAGGAGCAGTTATGCAATTCCAAAATTTCGACCTGGAATATTTTCAATCGCAATATGAGCGCACCGTAGAGATCAATCTGGCCGATAGCTCGGTGAAATGCGCCAACGTGAGCGATCTGCTGGCGGGTGAAGACCCACGCCCTCTGCTGGAGTTGCCGCTTTACTATCCTGAGGTCAACGGTACAGGCCTGCTGCGCGAGCGCATTGCCGCGCTATATCCCAATGCGTCTCCCGCGAACGTCCTGGTCACGGTTGGCGCGGCGCAGGCCAACTGGATGGTCTGCAGCACGCTCCTGGAACAAGGCGACGAAGTGATTGCGGTCTCACCCGGTTACCGGCAGGTCTGGGGACTGGCAAAGAATCTGGGCTGCCATGTGAAGGAAGCACAGCTTCGCCCAGGAAACAACTGGCGGCTGGACGTGGACGAACTGGAATCGCTGGCCAGCAGCAGGACCAAGCTGATCTCCATCGTGAATCCCAACAACCCTACCGGCAGCATTCTTTCCGGTGAAGAGATGCGCCGCATTGTCAGCATCTGCCGGAAAACCGGAGCGTGGCTGCACGCCGACGAGGTCTATCGCGGCACTGAACTCGAGGGCGGTGAAACGCCCAGCTTCTGGGGCATGTATGAGCGCGTGATCTGCGTCAACAGCATGTCCAAAGCCTACGGCCTTGCTGGCCTGCGCATTGGGTGGACCGTGGCCGCGCCGGAAATGGTCCAGGAATTATGGCGGCGGCATGAGTACGCCGTCATCGCGGCCTCGGGCCCAGGCATGGTGCTGGCGGAGTTCGCGCTGCAACCCGCGAAACGCCAATCGCTACTCGACCGGCAGAAAAAACTTTCGCGCCAAGGCCATGCCTTGCTGGAAAACTGGGTGCAGGCGCAGGAGGGCAGGTTCTCCGTAAGTAAGGCCGTTGCGACCTCAATTGCTTTCATGCAATACCATTTTGATATGCCGTCTGTAGAACTGGCTGACAAGATCCGCAGAAGGGCTTCTGTCCTGGTGGCGCCAGGATCGA
>DATBCN010000493.1:0-1777 GCA_036270475.1 Candidatus Angelobacter sp.
CCAACTGCCGCTGGCGCGCATTCCATTCTGGCCGTGACTTCTCCAGATAGCCCTCAATCTCGGCAGCCGGAAGCGCGCCTAGCGTGAAGGTGACGCAACGCGAGCGGACCGTCGGCAGCAGCTCTCCGGGATTCCGGGCCAGCAGAAAGATGGTGGCGAAATCGGGAGGCTCTTCCAGGATTTTGAGCAGGGAATTGGCCGCCTCTTTCATAAAGGCTGAATCAACAAAAATGAAGACGCGACGGCGCGCCTCCTGCGGCTTGTAGCGGGCGGTTTGAATCACCTGACGGACCTGGTCCACTTTGATCATCATCTGCGGAGGATCGGGCGGCACCACCAGAACGTCAGGATGCGTCTGGACGAGAATGCGGGTTTCGCGCTTGTCGGTGTCGCGAAGCGCTTCGCGGGCCTCCAGGGCTTCCGCGAACCGGGCATCCAGTTCCTCGGCCTGGCCAATGCGGGTGCAGTTGCTGCAAACGCCGCAATAATCGGGCAGGCCATCGGTTTCCCGCGGGGCCAGGCAGTTCATGGTGCGGGCCAGCATCAGGGCCAGCGTGTACTTTCCCGCGCCTTGCGGCCCAGCCAGGACCACGGCATGGGGAAAGCGGTCGCGGGCCAGCATCTCACGCAACTGGCGGACTGCCTCAGCGTTCCCCTGGAAATCAGAAAATGCCATGCCGTCCATTCTACCCAGTGGAACAGATTGCCTGGGCCAAAATATAGTTCAATATGGGAACATTTTTATTTTGTAAGCTATTGAATGTATTGATGTTAGTTAACTATGAGCGATTTATTTGAGAATTTTTATTATCTGGCTATATTTCCGGCAGGCCTTCTGACTCTACTACTACAGAAGCAGGCTCATCCGTCGACTGCTAAAAGAGGGATATGGACCCGGAAGCCGTATCCCTCTTATAATTTTTACGGCCCTTTCTGATCCGCTCCAATCCTGTAAAACGCTCCAATCCACAAGATGCAAGCATTACCGCGGCTGATGGCGCAGTCTTGAAAGGCTGGTTTGTCCATCCACAGGATTACAACGGCAATGCCCGCGAGGGCGTTGCCGGATACGGACAGTTGTTGCTTTCCCATGGTTATGCGGTCCTGTTGCCGGATGCGCGGCGGCATGGCGAGAGTGGCGGCGAACTCGCCACCTACGGCCTGCAAGAAGCAGACGATATTCATCGCTGGGTTTCATGGTTATACGCTCACGATCCGCCGCTTGGAACCGTGGTTTGGCAGGACACTGGGCCGTCCCGCAATCTGGTCGGCTGAGGTTTATGCCCGGCTGCGTTATGGCATTAATCTACTGCGGCCAAGTCCGCTGGATGCCGTGAAGCACTCCAAAGTGCCGGTGCTGTTGATTCACGGCGAAAATGACAAAACCATAGCGCCAGCTCACTCGCGGATGATTGCCCGTGCCGGTCCTGGCCACGTCGAGCTTTGGCTGGTCCCGCATGCTGGGCACACCATGGCATGGACGGCAGCGCATCAGGAATTTGAAACGCGTCTGCTCGGGTGGTTCGCTTCACATATCCAGCAGCGACATAACCTCGACAGTTCCACAACAGCAGCTTCTTTCTAATTTCTATAAATATATCCATTTTTTAGGATATTTTTGCAACTATCCTTCGTGGCAATTTCTGTTCCATTTACGAATTCCGAACAGATTATCTTCTTCTAATTTTCTCTATGCTCTGGATAGTAAGCTGCGTCCGGATTTTTTACAGCCCGGATGCGAACGTCTGGCGTTTGCACAACCCAAACCGCCGAACAT
>DATBCN010000494.1:0-6835 GCA_036270475.1 Candidatus Angelobacter sp.
GCCCCTTCGTCTTGCTCTTTGATCGGAAAGCTTTCGTAGGATCGTCCCTGGCCGAATGACTGGAGAAGCCGCCACTTCCCAGGAGAAGTCCGATGTTAAAGATCAGCAAGGCTGATTACGACTTGATTCGCTGGGAAGCCAAACGCAGCTATCCGCATGAGTGCTGCGGCATTCTTTTTGGCAATATTGTGGACGGGCACCGTCTTGTCACCATGACTATGACCTGTGAAAACATGCGCGTGGATTCACCGGCGGACCGTTACAGCATTAATCCAGAGCAGGTGATTGCGGCGCTCAAGCTGGCGCGCAACCGGGGCGAGAGCATCATTGGCTTTTATCACTCTCATCCTGACCACTCGCCGCATTACTCGTCCACCGACCTGGCGGAAGCCCACTGGTTTGATTGTTCTTACGTGATTACCAGCGTGGATAGGGGCACGCCCACTTCGACGGCTTCCTACGTATTGATAGGTTCAGAAGAAGAAAAAAACTTCCATGCGGAGAACATTGAGATTGTGGCGAACGAACGCCGGCTCGTCTATGCCACGTAACGTATATAATGTTGCCATGATTTCACCCGCATCACGAGCGCCGGGGCCCATGCCAATCATGGCCCGATGTTCCATGCGGGCTTCCGGCCGCTAACTCCACTCACGCCGGACAAAGCAGCAGAGCCTGTATTTTTACGACCTTAGGTAGCTGCGGCATCCGTTTCATCACATCCATTAAAATTATCTGAACTGAAGGAAAGGATTCCCCCCATGGCAACTACAGTCGCGCCGCACGAGCTTCCCACATTGAATAATGAAGAGGTCCTCCGTTATTCCCGGCATCTGATCATGCCGGAAGTGGGCATGGATGGCCAGCAGAAGCTCAAGGCCGCCCGTGTGCTTTGCATTGGGACAGGCGGACTGGGTTCGCCGCTGGCGCTGTATCTCTCGGCGGCGGGCGTGGGCACGCTGGGACTGGTTGATTTTGACGTGGTGGATTTTACCAACCTGCAGCGCCAGGTGATCCATTTCACCAGTGATGTGGGCCGCCCCAAGCTGGAATCGGCAAAGGAGAAGATCGCGGCCATCAATCCTTTTGTCAACGTGAAGACTTTCAATACCAAGCTCACCAGTGATAATGCTCTGCAGATCTTTTCCGATTTCGACATCATCGTGGACGGAACGGACAATTTTCCCACACGCTTTCTGGTGAATGACGCCTGCGTTTTTACCGGCAAGCCCAACGTTTATGGATCAATCTTCCGTTTTGAAGGGCAGGCAAGCGTTTTTGCCGCCAAGGATGGGCCGTGCTATCGCTGCCTTTATCCTGAGCCGCCGCCGCCCGGGCTGGTCCCTTCCTGCGCTGAAGGTGGAGTGCTGGGGATCCTTCCCGGCCTGGTTGGACTGATTCAGGCCACGGAAGCGATCAAGCTGATTCTGGGAAGCGGCCAGCCGCTCATTGGCCGGCTGTTGCTGGTGGACGCGCTGGGGATGAAGTTCCGCGAACTCAAGCTGCGTAAAAATCCTGACTGCGTGGTTTGCGGAACCAACCCGACTGTGACTAAACTCATTGATTACGAAGAGTTCTGCGGACTGCGAGGACAAGAAAAACCTGTGAGCAACGGCGTGCCTGAAATCAGCGTGGAAGAATTGAAGCAGCGTCTTGACGCGAAAGAAGACTTTGTCCTGGTGGACGTGCGTGAGCCGCATGAGTTCCAGATCTGCAACCTGAACGGCCTGCTGATCCCGCTGAATGACCTGCCGCGGCGGGTGCATGAACTTGATCCCAGCAAGGAGATGGTGGTCCACTGCCGCTCCGGCGCCCGCAGTGCAAGGGCCGTGGGATTTCTGCAACAGGCGGGATTCACCAAAGCCAAGAACCTAGCGGGAGGAATTCTGGCCTGGGCGGACCGCATCGATCCGAAGATGCCAAAGTATTAGCCGCGATTGGGACCTGCAGCCGGAACGGAAGCGTGACTAGACTGCAGGTTCGTCGTCTTCTTTAGGGTCCGCAATCTCTTCATCGCGCGGCGGCAGTTCTATATCTTCCATCTGTTTCTTCCTGGCCTTGTTATTCAATTCGGCACGGCGTTGCTGTGATTGCCGGATCACCTCGGCAAATCTGTTCTTTGCGTCGTCAGCGGGTGGTTTCTTTTCCATCCCAGTAGAATACACGCAGTGGGGCGTTTTTGGCTCGTCGGCCTACATCGCCGGCGCAGAAGAAGCCATGAGGCGGCTCGCCGTCGGCCCGGGCCGCTTATTTTTCCATCTGAAACAAGTATCGCCCTTTTGCCTTAGCGCTGATGGATTCCGCAACCTGCAGGAAAGCGCGTGCAGCATGCGAAAGCTGTCCGCCTTTGCGATAGGCGACGCGCAGCTTGCGCTCCAGTTTAAGTTCTTTTACCGGGACCGCGATCAGTTCTCCGCGCGTCAGCTCCGGCTCCACGGCGATTCCTGGTACCAGCGCCACACCGTTTCCCGCGCCGACAAAACGCTTGATGGCTTCAATGGTGGGCAGCTCCACGCCGATATTTAGCGGCGTCTTGTGGCGTTTGAAGGCTTCCAGAACCTTCATCCTGTAAGGTGAGACGACATTGTGCGCGATGAATGACTCCGCGCCCAACTGGCGTATGCTCACGCTTTTGGCCTTGGCCAGTGGATGGCCGGGAGGAACCACGAACGTCAACTGGTCACGGAACACGACAACCGATTGCAACGCCGGGCTTTCCGGACGGAAAGAGAGCACGCCGAGTTCCACCGTGTGGTCGGCGATTTCGTCGGCGATGTTGCTGGCCAGCGAGCGTTGGACAGCGATCTTGATCATGGGACAAAAGCGGCGAAAGTCTTCCAGCACATGAAGCAAATAAAGCGCGGTGAATTCATTGGCTGCGATAACGAGAGTGCCGCGTTGAAATTGGCGCAACTCCGCCAGTGATGCGCGGGCCTCGCGGCGCAGATTCAGCAACTTTTGCGCGTACTCTTCCAGCACGCGGCCCGCGTCCGTAAGCATGCCGTTACGCGAGGAGCGGTCAAACAGCGGTTCGCCCACCTCTTCTTCCAGCTTGCGCACCATCTGGCTTACCGCCGGCTGTGTGCGATGGACCTGGCTGGCCGCCGCGGAAAAGCTTCCGGTATGCGCCACGGCCAGAAACGTTTCCAGTTGAAAGAAATCCATGAATACTTCCTCGCTGCTTATCGCCCCATGTGGCTGTGACAATATAATAAGAATTGCTAATAATATCAGAAGAATTATAACTTTGACTTATTCAGAACCGAAAGGCCAACATGGTTTGGTCAGGCTTAAGATATGCAGTCTTCTGGCTGCCTGTTTTTTTGAAGGAAGGACCAAGACCATGGAGAGATCCCGCATCACGTTCTTTGACACTACGTTGAGAGATGGCGAACAAGCGCCCGGCTGCAGTATGGGTGTGTATGACAAGCTGCGAATGGCCAGCCAACTGGATGATCTGGGCGTGGACGTGATAGAGGCGGGATTTCCCATTGCATCGGAAGACGACTTCCGTGCTGTCAAATTGATTGCCACGGAAATCCAGAGGCCAATCATTACCGGACTGGCCCGCGCCAGCGAGCCGGACATCCAGTGCGCCTGGGCGGCACTGGAAGCAGCGAAGCGTCCGCGCATCCATGTTTTTCTCGCCAGCTCTGACCTGCACCTGCAATGCAAACTGAAGGTCACGCGCGAGCAAGCTCTGGAACAGGCTTATCGCGCGGTGGAGTATGCAAGGTCGCTCTGCAATGACGTGGAATTTTCTCCCGAGGACGCCACGCGGTCCGACATTGATTTTCTATGTTCCTTTGTGCAAGCGGCTGTTGATGCCGGAGCGACGACCATCAACATTCCTGACACAGTCGGCTACGCGATTCCAGACGAATTTGCCGGCATCATCCGCACGGTGCGGGGACGGGTGAAGGGCATTGAGGATGTGACCATCTCGGTGCATTGCCACAACGATCTTGGTTTGGCCGTGGCCAATACAATTGCCGCGCTGAATGCCGGTGCGCGCCAGGTGGAATGCACCATCAACGGGATTGGCGAGCGCGCGGGAAACGCATCACTGGAAGAGATTGCCATGGTGTTGAGCGTGCGGCAGGCGCAGTTGCCGTATCAGAGCGGCATCAACGCCAGAGAGATTTACCCGGCAAGCTGTTTGCTCTCAGAGATCGTCGGTTTCACGCCGCAGCCGAACAAGGCGATTGTGGGACGCAATGCGTTTGCCCATGAAGCTGGAATTCATCAACATGGCGTGATTGCCAATCCATTGTGCTATGAAATCATGACGCCGGAATCGGTGGGCGTGCCCGGCAACAAACTGGTCCTGGGCAAGCACTCTGGACGCCACGCGCTGGGCAAGCGACTTGCAGAGCTTGGTTATGCGGCTTCCGGTTCGGAACTTGATTCCGTCTATCGCCGCTTTATGAAGCTGGCAGAGAGCAAGAAGAAAATCTACGATCAGGACCTGCTTTCGCTGATTCCAATGGTCGAGCGGCAGCGAGCTGCAGCTCATGCCGCAAACTGAACAGGAAATCCTGAAATGTGGTGTATCTCAAACAGAAAGCCTGGTGCCGCCCCATGCGTTTTAAATTGACAGTCCTCCCTGGTGATGGAGTTGGTCCTGAAGTCGCGCGCGAAGCCGTAGGCGTTCTGCGGGGGCTCAGCCATTTTTCTGATTGCGAGTTTGTCTGCGACGAAAAGCCCATTGGCGGCGCGGCAATCCGCAAGCACGGTACACCGCTGCCGGAAAGCACGCTGGATGCGTGCCTGAAAAGCGACGCTGTTTTTCTGGGCGCCGTGGGAGCGCCAGAATTTGATCATCTGCCTACGCGGCAAAAACCCGAGGCGGGATTGCTGGCTTTGCGCTCCGCTCTGGGCGGATTTGCCAATCTGCGTCCTGCCGCGGCATTCCCGGCGATTGCCGATTGCTCTCCACTGCAGCGGTCGCGCGTGGAAGGCGCGGATGTACTGTTTGTCCGTGAGTTGCTGGGCGGACTTTATTTTGCCGAGCCGCGTGGATTCGATGAAGAAAATGATTGCGCCTTCAATACTATGCGCTATTCCACGGAAGAAATTGAGCGGGTGGCCCGCATTGCGTTTGAGCAAGCGCGCACGCGGCGCAAGAAAGTCACTTCGGTGGACAAGGCCAATGTGCTGGAAACATCACAACTGTGGCGGCGCACCGTGACGCAGGTGGCAAAAGAATTTCCTGACGTAAAGCTGGACCATATGTATGTGGATGCATGCGCCATGCACCTGATTACGAATCCGTTGCGCTTTGACGTGGTGCTTACGGAAAACTTGTTTGGCGACATATTATCGGACGAGGCGGCTGCCATCACCGGATCGCTGGGCATGCTGGCCTCAGCTACGATTGGCGGCGCCGTGGATTTGTATGAGCCAGTCCATGGATCGGCGCCGGACATCGCCGGGCAGGGCATCGCGAATCCGCTGGGCGCAATTGCTTCTGCAGCGATGCTACTCCGCCAGAGCGCGGGCATGCACCATGAAGCGGCTGATCTTGAAACCGCCATCCGCCGCGTATTGGGCGATGGTTACTGCACGGCAGACATGGCGCGTCCAGGAAAACACGTTGTGAGCACACGGGAAATGGGAGAGCTGGTGGAGCAGCGTTTTGTCGAAATGCTGGACCGTCGCTTTGCTTACCATGCTGTATAAGTGAATCATGAGCGCACGCACACTCTTCGATAAAATCTGGGACCGCCACTTGGTCTGTGCCGGGCCGGAAGGCTCGTCCATTCTTTATATCGATCTGCATCTGGTGCATGAGGTGACATCACCGCAGGCGTTTGCGGGACTGCGCGAAGCCGGGCGGCAGCTGCGGCGGCCTGATCTTACCTTTGCCACGCTGGACCACAACATTCCCACCAGCGGCGACCGCAGGGTGCTGGAAGATGCGCTGGCGCGTGCGCAAGTGGAGGCGCTGCGAAAGAATTGCCGCGAGTTTGGCGTTCAGCTCTTTGATCTTGACACGCCGGAACAGGGAATTGTGCATGTGATCGGCCCGGAACTGGGGCTGACGCAGCCGGGCATGACGATCGTCTGTGGTGACAGCCACACCAGCACGCACGGAGCATTCGGCGCGCTGGCGTTTGGCATTGGCACTTCAGAGGTTGAGCATGTCATGGCCACGCAGTGCCTGGTGCAGAAGAAACCAAAGTCGATGCTGGTGCGATTTTCAGGAGTGGTTGCTCCGGGCGTTACAGCCAAGGACCTGATTCTGGCGGTGATCGCTCAGATTGGAACGGATGGCGCGAGCAGACATGTGATCGAATACGCGGGTGATGCGCTTTGCGGTCTCTCCATGGAAGCGCGTATGACCATCTGCAACATGAGCATTGAAGCGGGTGCGCGCGCAGGCATGATCGCGCCTGACCAGACAACGTTTGATTATTTAAAGAACCGGCGCTTTGCCCCGCAGCAAAGCCGGTGGCTTGAAACCGAGAATTACTGGAGGACGTTGAAGACAGATACAGGAGCACGCTTTGATTCAGTGGTGGAAATTAACGCCTCGAAAATCGCCCCTTTTGTGACCTGGGGGACCAATCCCGGCATGGCGGCTCCGGTCACGGGCGAGGTGCCGGGGCCTGACCGGGGAGCAAATGATTCTGAGCGCCGCAGCATTGCTCGGGCGCTTGAATATATGGGTTTGCAACCGCATACGCGAATTGAAGACATTGCCGTGGACCGCGTCTTTATTGGCTCATGCACAAATGCGCGACTGGAAGACATTCGCAGCGCGGCCCGCGTGGTGAAGGGCTATAAAATTTCGCAGAGCGTACAGGTGATGATCGTGCCGGGATCGCAACAG
>DATBCN010000495.1:0-6497 GCA_036270475.1 Candidatus Angelobacter sp.
CCTCATCCCGCGCGGGACTCGTGCTTCGCTCAGGATGACACAACGAAAAGCATTCAGGCCACGCGAAAAAATATCGGAGGATCACATGGCAACCGCGACAAACAAAAACGCGCCCCCCAAGAACATGGCAAACCTGATGGAGTTTGAGCTGGCACTGGAGTTTGCCCGCGTGGTGGAAGAAGCCGCCATCGCCTCCGCTCACACCATGGGCACAGGCGACCGTGACCGGGCAGACCATGTGGCTACGGAAGCCATGCGCAGTACCATGGACACGGTCCCCATGCGCGGAACGATTGTGATTGGTGAAGGCGAGCGTGACAAAGCCCCCATGCTCTATATCGGTGAGCAGGTGGGCGCGGGCTGGCAGGACGGCGCAAAGTTTCCCCAGGTGGATATCGCTGTCGATCCGTTGGAAGGCACCAACCTGTGCGCCACCGGCGCTCCCGGCGCCATCACCGTGCTGGCTGCTTCAGAAAAAGGCGGCCTGCTGAACGCGCCAGATTGCTACATGGAAAAGCTTGTGGTCGGCCCTTCCTGCAAGGATGCAGTTGACCTGGATGCGCCAGTCGCGGAAAACCTGAAAGCCATTGCCCGCAGGCTGAGCCGTGACGTGGCTGATCTGGTGATTGTTGTGCTCGACCGTCCCCGGCATGAAAAGCTGATTGAAGACATTCGCGCCGCCGGAGCCCGCATTCGGCTCATTACAGATGGCGATCTTTCCGCCGGAATTGCCGCCGCCGTTATCGGCACCGGCGTCCATGCCGTGATGGGCAGTGGCGGCGCGCCGGAAGGCGTGATTACCGCCGCGGCCATGCGCTGCCTGAATGGTGAAATCCACGCGCGATTGGTTGTGGATACGCCGGAACTCGAGGCCCGCATGGAAAAAATGGGCATCAAGGACAAGAACAAAATCTACACCGCCAAGGACCTTGCTCCGGGCAACCACATTGTCTTTGCGGCCACGGGCGTGACGGACGGCGCACTGATGAAGGGCGTTCGCTTCTTCGGCGAAGGCACGCGCACATCGTCGATTGTGATGACGCGTCACAGCGGCAAGGTGCGCTTTGTGGAGAGCATCCATCTGGCCAAGCGCGCCGATGTGAAAGTGCGCTTCGCGTAAAAAGCAATTGGCAAATGGCCATTAACAACTAGAGCTTTCGTACGAGGCGGTCATGTTCCGGTTCGCTTATTTGCTAGTGCAATTGGCCGTTTCGGCGTTTATGTCACGACTCTTTTGTCTTGCGGCGGACACGAGAGGTTCTTAATATTCAGCTAAAAAATCCTCGAGCAGCCGGCGTCGATTCGCAGGGTGAAAGCAGTTCGACTCATATCAATAGCTTACCCCCGAAAGGCTTAGATGATGTCAATATTGGATTTTGACGTCAACAGGTACGTGCTTTTTTGGCCCGAAGGCGATTTCATGGACCCATCAATATGTCTTCACGCGCAGCGGCGCGCCAGTGGCAAAGGTGTCAAAGCAGTGGTTCGCGCTGGGCGATACCTACGGAGTACAGACCGCCGAGGGCCAGGACGATGTGCTGATACTGGCGAGTACCGTGGTGATTGATATGGTGTGCCATGCGGATGGTAAGAAATAAAAAACTGGCGATTTTCCAAAATGCCAATCGCCGATGCACACTGGCCGGATTTCGGCCAGTGTGCGTCAGTCGCAGCATGAGTTCACCTGCCGCCGGCAACTTGATCCGGGACAATCGTTAAGGCATGTTATTCGTGGGATCGACGATGATGACCGGATCGATGCCACGATAGTTGCCCTGCGAGTCAGTCCAGCCAATGTGGTAGTGAAAATCCTTGGGATCTGATCCTGGCCTGGGCGGCTCGACCAGAACTATGTATGGGCCAAACTGGAGGGTCGGACACGAATCGCTTGCCGTGCCCTGGGCAAATATGGTGTGGAATGGATCGAAGCTGAGGGTGAGTGTGCCTGCTTCGTCCGGATTACACGTCCACATAATCTGGCCTCCGGTCTTTGTGGAGGTGGATGGGGGAAGGTTAGGAACACCATTGACAATCGTAATGACGATTTTGGTAAGGGATGGCGTTTCCTTAATGGAGCGGACTCTGGATTGGGCTTTCATGATTCCTCCTTGCTCTTGAATTGGGGACCGAAGCTGTTACCTGTTAAAGCGGAGAACACTCAGAAAAGGGACCAGCGGCTGGTGTGGCTGGTTTTTGAAACTAGTCAGGTGGACCACTCACAATCTGCGGATAGCGTTTATCGGCCCTCAGTTGAGAGAGTTCCGGAGCATTCTGCAACTCAGAAAGTGAATATCCGGAGCGCAGGGCCTCATGCAATTCCCTTAACGCGCGGTCCCTTTGGCCGGTAAGTTCATAAATCACGCCGGTATTAAAGATGAATTCCGGGTCCCTGGTAGAAAAGCGGACTGCCTGCGCCAAGATGCCCTGGGCGTTTTGTTTTCGTCCCAGCTTGGCATAGTACAGCGCAAGGTTCTGCAGCAACTGCGGGTCCCTGGGCCGGAGAGCCAGTAGCTTTTGCACCTGTTGAACGGCCCGTGCGTAAGCATCGGCTGCTTTGGCCGGTTCTCCTGCCAGGGCATATGCATCACCCAGGTTGCGCGAAAGTCGGTCATCTGCCGGACTAAGCTCCGCCGCCTTCTGAAACATCTGTGCGGCATCTTTATAGCGCGCCTGGTAAAACTGGGCATAGCCCAGGTTGGAATAGCCCGCCTTGGTTGGCTTGACGGTAATAGCGCGGCCAAGAATTTCTTCCGCGTCCTTATATTTGCCCTCCGCCAATAACACTCCACTGAGATTGTTGAGCGGCGAGGGATTATCTGGCGCAAGCTGGGTAGCGGCACGCAGCAGGAGCTCGGCCTGGGCATATTGGGCATGGCGATAGTAGAACGACCCCAGAAAATTGTAGTTGACCCAGTTCGCAGGATTACGCTTGACGGCATCTTTCAGCAGAGACTCGGCCTGCAGGGTCTGTCCCGCATCATCATAGGTGAGCGCGAGTAAATTAAGGGTTTCGTCATCTGCCGGATCGAGCCGCAATGCGCGCTGAAATTCATTCACGGCTGCATCTATGTCCCCCGTATCACGGCCTACCATGGCAAGCGCGAGATGGGTGGATGCCAGGTCGTCATTCAGCGCTTTGGCCTTTCCCGCATTTTGCTTCGCCAGATCGCGCCACTTCGTATCCTGGGTGCGGTGGAACTTCCAGGCGTACGCATAAGCCAGGTTGGCATAGGCCAGGGCAAAATTGGGGTCCTGCTCCACTGCTTTTTGAAAAAGACCGATGGCCCGCTCCACGTTGTCGCCATCAAAATGGAGCAGATAACCCCTGCCCTGCTCATAGAATTCATAGGCGCCGGGCACAACGGTTTCATCCACCGGCAGGTGATGCAGCATTCCAGCAGGCAATTTGACCTGAAGCATTCCAGCAACCCGCTCCAGCAGTGTATCTTCCAGAGTGACTCGCTCTGCCTGCGGCACATCTACTATCTGTGACCGAAGACTTTTAAAAGTTAATGCGTCTTTGAGGTCTGCATGCACCCGGAATCGCTCACCATTCTTTTCCACGCTGCCGGTAACCAATAGGTTCACGCCTAACGCTGCTGCGGCATTACCCACGCCGTCAGCCTTGCGACTACGAGTTTGCGACCACGGCGCCACCCAGAGCGAACTTTCGGTTGGCTGAAGGCGGGCGAGGTTGGCTGAGAGCGATTGCGCCAGCCCGTAAGTTGTTGCGCCATCGGAAGGATCATTTCCCGCAAAAGTGAAAGGCAGAACCGCTACATGTTTTTGTGCGGGCAATCGTGGAGACCAGATGCGGTCACGCACAGCAAAGCCCAAGGCAGCCAACACAAACAGCAAAGCAGCGGCGATCCAGTTCCGGCGGATCGATCTGTTGTGGGTCGCGGTCCGGTGGATGGATGTTTTACCTGGCCAGCGAGCCGATGGAGCCGATGCGGCCGCGGTTCCCCGCAGTGACTCAATGACTTCTTGTGCCGACGCAAATCGCTTGCCCGGCTCGCGCTCCAGACATTTGAGGATCGTGTAGTTCCAGTTTTCGCTCAACTCCGGCGTTGCTTTGATCGGTGGCTCAGGCGGTTCATTGAGACGCTTGAAAGCTTCGGCCAGCGGAGAATCAGCGCGAAAAGGCCGCGCTCCGGTGACCATCTCATAGAGCACTAGTCCTAAAGCGTAAATATCACTGGCCGCCGTGAGCGGCTGGCCGGCAAGCTGCTCTGGAGACATGTAAGCAGGCGTGCCTGCCGGCATGGTCTGCGATGCGTTGCTCTGAGTATCGGTCTGGGGTTGGATCCAGCGCGCAATGCCGAAATCCGTTACTACGGCACGCACCTGCTCGCCGGAACCAATCAACATCACGTTGCCGCATTTGAAATCTCGATGTAAAACCCCTGCATGGTGAGCGGCATCCAGCGCGTGGCAGAGCTGTACGGCAACGGCCAGCGCATCCGTAGAGCTGATTTTCCCCTCCCTGCGCAAACGCTCCGCCAGGGTCTCGCCCGCGATCAGCTCCATGGTGAGAAAAATCAAGTCGTGGCCTGGCTGCGTGTGGCGGCCCAGATCATAGACGCGGCAGACGTTCGGATGGGTGACGCGCCGTGCCAGTTGCACCTCGCGGCGTAGGCGGTCCAGCATCGCCGGACCTACACGGCCTTCCTGGCGTATAACTTTCAGCGCGACCTGCTCGCCCAGTTCAAGGTCATCTGCGGCGTAAACTTCCCCCATTCCGCCACTGCCCAGGAACTTTGTGATCTGATACCTGCCCGACAAATGCGATCCTGGCTCCAGCCGTTCACTGGTTGCGCGGGCCGCAGGCAATGGAGGCGTTGCTTCCATGAACTGCCCCGCCTTGCCATGCTGGGAGAGAAGCTGCTCAACTTGCAGCCGGAGATCGTCATCGTCCAAGCAAAGCCGGTCAAGCGTCACATCTCTGGCGCTGGCTGGCTGGTCGGCTACGGCGACGAACACTTCCTTTATCTGCGCCCAGCGTTCCGGAGTCATAGATTTCAATCTCCCGCGGTCTTGCTCAACTCGCCATGGAGCCAGGCTTTCGCATGCTGAAACTCCCGCTTGACCGTGGTGGGCGAAATGGCCATGGCTTCTGCGGTCTCTTCCACGTCTAATCCGCAGAAAAACCGCAGTTCAACGATGCGGCACTGGCGCGCGTCCCATTCCGCCAGCTTGTTGAGCGCTTCATGGATGGCCACCACCTGCCAGGATTCGTTGTCCGAATATACGAACGCACTTTCCAGGGAAACCTTCTGCATGGGGCCGCCGCGCTTTTTCGCATCCCGGGTGCGCGCGTGGTCCACCAGGATGCGGCGCATGATCTGGGCCGACATGCCGAAAAAATGCGCCCGGTTCTTCCAGTCCACGTTGTGTTCTCCCGCCAGACGCAAGTAAGCCTCATTGACCAAAGCGCTGGTTTGCAGAGTATGGCCTTCACGCTCTCCTCGCATGTAGTGCCGAGCCAAGCGGTGCAGCTCTTGATAGACCAGGGGAATGAGCTTTGCTTCCGCCTCTTTGTTGCCTTGCCTGAGTTCAGCAAGAAGGCTGGTAACGGGGTTGGACCGGTGCTGTGTTTCTTCGTTCTTATCAGACATTTCCGGATGAGTGCCACAACTCTAGTCCCACGGCCACGGCAAATCAAGGAATTTGCAATAAAGAGTTTCTAACGCGGCCGGAACGCCACCCGGTTCGCAAGGGGGGCTCCTTAACTCTAGTTTCGAGAGGCAAGGTATATGTCGGAAAAACCGTGGTCTGCAAGAGCAAGGATTTGCGCCTTATCAAATGCAGGCGGGTCACGGTCGATGAAAAGAGCGGGCGCTGACAGGCTTTTTAGCCTTCATTTTTCATTTTCGTCCTGGGCCGCCCCATCTCAATTTGAAAGGAACTACGCTATGAGCACAGCTACGCATCTTGAACACATGGTCACCATCAACGGCAAGCAGTACAAATCCATCAGGGTCGCGGCCAGCAGCCTTTCCGCAACCAGTCTTCCGCCATCGCCGGCAGGAACCACACAACCGCAACCTAGCCTCAATGGAAGACTTTTGCAACCCGAAGGTAGCCCCTACATTGCGTTTATTTGGTGGGGCGGTCCGTTCGCGGATCCAAATGGAATTGGCGGCTATGCTTGCCACGTTCCCGACCCGACCACGGCTTTGGCATTGTTCGGCCCGGATTTCCAAGTAACACCGTTGCCGGCAGCGCTCTTCAACACCATCACCTCCGGGCCTGCGCTTACGGGTAGCCCGGATCACGCCGTCCTGGCACTCGGAGACCAAAGTCCAACTGTATATCTGGTAACCAACGGAACCAAGAATCCCGTGGCTTCTCCGCCGGTCATGAGCTTGCCGACTCGCTCTACGCCGAACTGTACGGATTGCGAGAGCAGGACGGTCAGCGCCGTTCGCCGTTGGCGTCGTACTCCGGCCGCGGATCGTTTCTCGCCTGGCTCCGTACGACGCTGGCACAGCGAT
>DATBCN010000496.1:0-2056 GCA_036270475.1 Candidatus Angelobacter sp.
AAGCATTATCCCAAGGACGATGAAAACTTTGTGATCGCCATGGCCCAGCCGGGCATGAAAAATGTTGCGGAAGACGAAGTGCGCGGCCTGCTCCGGCTGCGCCGCCGCGTACCGCCGAATAAAGACGATAATTTTGGCATCAGCAGCGCAGAGGCGCTGGGAAACCAGTTCCGCGACATCATGGCAGGAATTTTCCAGCTTGTGATTGGCATCGTCTCCATTGGATTGCTGGTTGGCGGCGTTGGCGTGATGAACATTATGCTGATGTCGGTGACGGAGAGAACGCGGGAGATTGGCGTACGCAAAGCGATTGGCGCGCGCAAACGCGACATCAGTTTCCAGTTTATTACTGAAGCCATGACTCTTACGGGGATTGGCGGCGCAATGGGCGTGATTCTGTCACTGATATTCAGCTTCCTGATGCAACTGATTCATTTCCCCTCTTCTGTTCCTATCTGGGCAATCTTTCTTGCGCTCACCGTAGCCTGCAGCGTAGGACTGTTCTTTGGCATCTATCCAGCGGTAAAGGCAGCGCGCCTGGACCCGGTGATTGCGCTCAGGTACGAGTAAGCAACTGGCAAATAGCAATTGGCTTTTCCGAAGTCGCGAGCGAAGCGAGAGATCGCTACCCCTCATATCCATGTTTACGAAAACGGAAGGTCAGTTCTTGCCGTCAGCAATGCAACCCCAATCACCCAGATCCTGATATTTGGGCTGCCCGGAGTCAGCGCTCGTCCGCGGAAATCCGCGGCGGCCTTTTCTCTTCTTCCTCCCTCACAAATCCATAGTGACAATGGCGGCAGCCTGAGCGGCAGCAATATCCGCGATTGAGCAGGAATTTGGCCGTGAAGACCCAGTTCCCTTTTTCCAGGTAATAATCTTCGCCTTCCACAAGTTCCCTGCCGCCATTCATGGCCTGCCCACCAAACTCAGTGGCGGTGCTTCAGGGGTGGCCGCAAGCACGCCATCTTTAAAGCTCAAATATTTGCCGGAGATGGCCGGCACACGTTCACCGGGGACAACAATCCCGGCCAGGTTCAGCGGGTCAGCGGCGGAGATGGTGATGATCTCGCCCGAGAGCGGCAGGTTCTTCATCGCGCGCAGAGACTCAACGGCAACGGGCAGGGCAAATTGCTCGCCGATAAAGCCGCTGATAAAGCGCCCACCGCGAATTTCGCCGCGATCTTCAAGGCGGCGGAAGGTGATAAGCATGTCACGCCAGCGCGGCAGCATGCTTTCACGCACCAGCAATTCACGGAAGACAACGCCATAGCGCTCCAATAGCACACGGCAAACTGATTCAACGGAGCGGCCGCTATCTTCGCCATGCGGCGGGTACAGCAATGACCATCTTCCAGCGCTGTGCCGGGGACGGATGCTCTTGCCGCTTCCCTGTCCGGAGCGGCGTTTGGGATCGATCAAGGCGCGCAGATTGTCGAAACCATCAGCAGTAACCAGACCGCCAGCCACCAGCTCCCACAGGGCTGTCTCAATTTCCGACTTCAATTTATCTGTGCCGCGGACGATATCAGCAAAGAATGAAGCGCCGCGTGTGCGCAGGAATGTAAGCACCTCGCGCGCTCCCTGTCCCAGCCCACGGACTTCCTGCTCTGCATTACGATGGGCGGCCCGCACGGTGGGCAACGCCATCCATTCGGCTTCATCGCGAACAAAGAAGGTGATGGGCGCTACGCTGGTGGGCACCACTCTGCGCCCGCTACCTGAAGAATCCTCCAGCATCGCCGGATGAGGCGAGAGCCGTCCCCATCCCACCGCTCCGGTGAGGCAGAGCTGATCCAGAAATTTGTGATCATAGTTGCTGATGCGCCGCGCGAGCACCTGGCGTTCCCAAGCGCTGGCTGGAATTTCAAAACCCTGCAGTTGGCGCAGCACCTGGAGAGTGCCATGCTCATCACGCGCCTGCGAACCCGGAGAGACATGCTGCCAACGCAGCAACCAGCGCATGAATGTGGCAGCAGTGACAGGCTCAATCTGTTTGCGGAGCGTACCCAGGGTGAGACGATGGATGCGCGCAAGCAACCGGCGTTCACACCAT
>DATBCN010000497.1:0-6323 GCA_036270475.1 Candidatus Angelobacter sp.
GAATCTACGTATGGCAATCGCGCTCACCCGCATGACGAGGTTCGTCCCCGCCTTGCCCAGATCATTCGCGATACGGTCCATCGCGGCGGCTCTGTTGTCGTTCCCGCTTTTGCAGTGGAGCGCACACAGAAATTTCTGTTCCTGCTGAAAGAACTGATGGAATCCAATCAGGTCCCGCGTGTTCCTGTTTTTATTGACAGTCCCATGGCAAACAAAGCGGTTGAAATCTTTATGAAGTACTCTGAAGAGTTCACTGACGCAACCCGTGAGCTGGTGCGGAAATATGGTTCGCCCATGACCTGGGATGGATTTCACTTTGCGCCAAAGCAGGAGGATTCCAAAAAGATCAATGATGTACGGTATCCCTGCATCATTGTCTCCTCCAGCGGCATGGCCACCGGAGGACGCATTCTTCACCATCTATTGCTACGCCTGCCCGATCCGCGAAATCAGCTCCTGTTCATCGGCTTCCAGGCGCCCGGAACGCGAGGCGAGATCATCAAGAGCGGAGCCAGGTCAGTGCGTATTTTCTCTGAAGATGTGCCCATCCGCGCCCAGATCGCGGCCCTGGAACAGTTCAGCGATCATGCCGATACCGAAGAGCTGCTCTTTTGGCTGCGGACCTTCAAAAAGCAGCCTAAGAATACCTACCTGGTCCACGGTGAAGCAGAGGCAGCTTCCCGGCTCAAGGAAGCCATCTCTTCCCAGTTAGGATGGACGGTAAACGTTGCGCAATGGCTGGAAAAAGTCCCGCTCGGGTGACGTCACCGCCCGGGTTTCGATAGTATTGTGCCCATATCCCGGGAATCGGTTCCCATCAGGCCCCGCAAAAGCTCTATCTCGCAGCCCAAGGTTTTGGTCTCTTAAGATCTTTTTTAGTTCAGGAAACAACGCCATTGAGCCGATAGCTATCTTATCTGGAAGCCAGAAGCTGGAAAGAAGATATGCGCATGTACATTTGTACTTTCCCCCGCATGAGGACCTTTGCGACCCTGTTCGCCGCAACCGTGCTGACCCTGTCTTCATATGGCCAGGATGGCCGGTCGAAGGGCAGTTCCGCGCAAGCCGAACTGCATATCAGCGTCATTGTTGCGCCGGTTGTCTTTCCGCCGCGCGATCACAGACATGGAGACCGCGACCGCGACCGGGGCAAAGACTCGGTCACTTACAACCTGCCTTCAGAAGAAGATAGACTTTCCATCACGCAGGAAGTAAAGCCGATGCTGGTAGACGTAAACGGCAAGGGCGCGGAGCGGCAGCCGGTGCAACTGACTACGGTTGTGGCAAGATAGAGCAGACCCTTAAGAGCCGGGTACACTGTTCATGAAACTCCTGCTCTCCAGGATGAAGCATGGCCAACGTGAACCTTCAAGGGTCTATTGTCGTACTTAATTTGTATGACATTGCCGACGAGATCAAACTTTCTGATTTGCCGTCATTAATTGGCGGCACCCGCCTTTTGCCAACCTTCAAACACCCGGCGCCGGAACACGTACGATTTGAACGTCCCCCGGTCATAGAGCCGCTGGCGCCTTTGTATCTCGCGACTGGAGAGAAGTTTGAGGCCACGCTGCAATATTACGATTATGGTGTTGTGAGTTTGCTCCTGCGTTTTACCTTTTCCGGCACCTGGGAGGAATTGCAGCAACTGGCGGGGAATTGGATCTCAGGCGCCACATTTGACGATCTTTGCAGAAACACGATCCGCGAAGAATTAAAGCGAATCAGCGTGGCCCTGGTAAAGCCTTACAACAACTGGCTCAGCGAGGACTACTATGTGATTCACTTGCATTCCGTTCCTGGCATAAGCACCGGCTCGGCGCTGTTACAGGAATATGGAAACGAAATCAGTCAGATTGTGCGTGGCGACGTGGCGCCTCTGGCAGCACAGGAGCGAGCAGAGGTGCTTCAGGGCTGCATGTCGTATTACCAGAATGATCTCATCGTCGCTGGATGGAATGCGGCCTTCCTTTTTGACACGCCCACCGGGGCAGAACCCACGATCCGGCTGTTGGAATATGCCAATTCTCAACTCCTGCAGTTTCGCCACTACGACGACATGCTGACGCGCGAATTGGAGCGCGTTTATGACTTCGTCGAGAGCCGCAAGGGTCTGCTCTATGGATGGCGCATGCGTTCAGCAGCAGCTCGCCTGCGCACCATGCTGCTGGACGTGAGCGAACTGACAGAGCGCACCAGCAACGCCCTTAAGTTCGTAGGCGACATGTTTTTTGCCCGCGTCTACAAGCTTTGCGCCATAAAGATCGGCGCAACGGACTATCAGGCGCTGGTCCAGGAAAAACTACGCACGGCCGACGAACTCTATGATTTTATGATCGAACAGTTTCACCAGGCGCGCGGATTTCTTCTGGAGTTCATTGTGGTGCTGATCCTGATGATCGAGCTATTTTTCTTGTTTCACGGAAAATCAGCATAGCGTGAACTATGCCCTTTACTTCGATTTTGGTGCGTCTGCTTTCGGCGCGTCCACAAGGTAGGGCGCAAGATCAGGATTGCTGATCACAATGCTGGCTCCCTGCACTTGAATTGGGTCGGCCGGCATCTTCACTTGTCCGGACGGCACCTTCATTCCTTCAGGCAAATCTTTTGTGGCGATCAGCGTCACAGTCAAGTCTCCTGCCGGAAGATCGCGCAGCAGAAAGTTCCCATTCTCATCGGTCCTGGCAACGCCAAAGCCCGCGGTAATCTGCACTCCAGCCAGAGGGACCAGATTGTAATCGCCCGTGGTTGTGGGACCGCTCGTTCCCTGCGCCTGGCCGCGTCCGGTCTGGCTTACCCTGCCTCCAGCCTGTTGGCCCCCGCCGCGCTGGCTGCGGACAGAGCCAGCGGGCACACCGCTGATTTTCAGCTTGCCGGAGTCAGGCGGCTGGGCCGCGGGCTCAGCCAGTACTTTTACAAATACTCTTCCCGCTATCGACCGCAGCGCCCGCGCCGGAATGTTCTGCACCGTGGTGGAAACGGGTGATACGTGCAAGGTAAAGGTGTCTTCGGCCAGTGAGTAATTCGCCGGCAGCGTGCTTGCATCCACGCTGATCCTGTAGTCGCCGGGAGTCACGTCATCCACTTCAAAATCGCCGGTGTCCTGCGCCACAATCGAGCGCCTTATTTTGCCGTCGTCCAGGGTCAAGTGGACTCCAGCCAGGCCTTTTGCGTCCTGCGGTCTTTTGCCTTCAAAACGCAGATCATTAAACACGCTGCCGGTAACACGGGCGAAATCGACAATGCCAAAATTCACCACGCTGATCCGCTGCCGGATCAAGTCCACTGACGCCTGGTTTTTTGTCGTCATACGCACCGGGCCGGAAAACTGAGTCAGGGCAAGAGAGACGGTGTGCTCGCCCTGGCTAACGTCAGCGAACTTATACCGTCCCTGCTCATCGGTTTCCGCGGTCTCGCCGTCGTCAAGCCGCACCTGCAGACCGACCAGTCCTTGCTCGCCAAAGTTAAATGCTCCGTTGACGTTGTTATCACGGAAGACGCGGCCTTCAATAATCCGGGAAACGTGGCGTGCCGGCAGTATCGCGCCCGGCATGGCGTTAAAGCGTTTGGTAAAGCCGAAGTACACCAGAGTGGAGCGCTGCACGGTGTTCGCATTGTTGCCCAGCACCCATACATTGGTCATGCCGGAGTTGAAATCAAACGAGGGACGCACCTGATAGGCCAGGGAGTATCCGGCAAACGGCGTCCATGAGTCAGTTTTTCCGTTTGATGTGCGCGCAAAAGAGAAATTGGGATTGACGCTTAGCTTCTTGGTTGGCCGCAACTGCGCTGACGCAGAAATCGACGTACTGATGGGGACCTGCGCTTCCAGAAGCGCCCTGACCTCAGGCGGCAGGTTGTTGGACTCCACGAAAGAAATCGGGTCCTGCAGGAACAGCGCCTGCAAGGTTGGCGATAGAAGTTCCAACTCAGATCCCAGCTTGCGCACCAGTGAAGGATTACGCCGGTCATGTTCCACGCCAACCATCATGCTTCCGCCCTTAATCAGGAAGGTAAGCGAATCGCGGAGAGTGAATTCATCTTCTGAACTGAGCTGCAATGGGTCCTGCAGTGAGCCGGCCACAAATTGCGCGGCATTTGAGATTCGCGGCGTGACCTGATGCCGCCAATTGGTGTCAAAACGGTTGCCCGTGGTGGCCTGGGTTGAAAATCCGCCGTCATTGCGGCTGTATGTATAGCTGAAATTCACGTCATCACGCGGATTCACGCGCCATGAGAACGCTGGCGTCAGATAGTCTGAGCTGCCGGCGTGAAGAATGTTGCCAAAAGCCTGAGTGATAGTGTGTTGATAGTAGAGTGACTCGCTCAAGCGGTCGCTTAAACTCACCGTCACTCCAGCCTTGGCTGAAGTTGTGCCGGAAAATAGTGACTGGACCCGGTTCAGCGGAAACAGCATTGATGATGACCCGCCAGCGGCAAAGAACGTCAGGCGATGGCTGATGTAGTTGACTTCACCGCGTCCCATCCCGCCATGCGTGCTTACGCCGCCCGTGCCCTGTAAGGTCCACTTGCCGTCAGGCTGATAACCAAAGCCGCCGGTCTGCATCCAGTCATCACTGCGCCCGCCGGTGGGATTAAAAAAATCCGCCGGTGAATCAATGAAGCTGGTGGTGGCAAAGAGATTCAGCTTGCTGGACTGCTTGCGGTTGAAGGAAAAACCGCCGATGTCGCGGGTGGAACCCAGAGTCAGGAAGTAAAACGGGACAGTGGTCCCGCCAAAAAACATGTACTGATTGTCGCCATGTCGCAGGGTCAATCCCGCGCCGCGCAACTCAATGGAATCTGAATACGTGAACGGACTGAAATGATGCTGCGGGCCATTGTCGGTGAGGCTGAAAACATTGTCGAGCAAGCTTACATCCATGCCGGGACTGCGATATGCGATGTTTCCATGCCGGACATTGAACGCATGTCCGCCTTCCAGGTTGTTGTCTTCCATTTGCGTGTTGATAAACAGGCGGCCCTGGTTGCCGGCAGGCTGCGTCCAGTAGAAATCATTCACAATGGCCGAGGTTGTTTGGCCGCCGGAATTGGCGATCTGCACGCTGGAACCAAAGCTGCCCTGCGCCATCTCACTCTGGCGGCGAAGCGCCGCCGGGGAAACCACCATCTGCGGCCGGCCAACTACTCGCACACGAATGCTGACGGGCTGATCATGCAGATAGCCCAGCAGAACTGTCTCTCCACGTTCCAGACCAAAGATCTTCAGGCCGTCAGTGGCTACTTCCACGCGAGCGATTTCCTGGTCGAGCACAATCAGGTTGGTCAACGCGGGAGCGGCAACGGTCCGCGACCACTGCCAGTAAACTTCCACCAGTGAAGGCACGCCATTTGTGTCCGCGGACTGCGCGGCGGCGGGAACAGGCGCATAGATCGAGAGCAGGCCCAGCAGCGCCACCATCACGGCAATATTGCGTTGAAATCTCAAAGTCTCAATTCCCTATTGTGCCGCCACGCTAAATGCGATCGGCTGCGTCTCTATATGGTCTTCACCGTATGCCACGGTGAGCAGGGCCGTATAACTTCCCGGCGGCAGCTTGCCCGCCCACTCCACGTGCATGGAGTTTTTCTGTCCCGGCAAAAAGCGTTTTTCGTCGCTCTCGCCCTTGCCCACCAACTTCCTGTTGGCGTCAAGCACGGCCACGCGGGCCACGGGGAATACATGCGTGTTGCTGGAATTCATCAGGTCAAAGTCCACGGCCAATCCGTGGGCATCGGCCGGAGGCATCACCTTTATGTTGCTGAGTTCCACCTTGTAATCTTCAGTGGTTTCAGCGCGCAGCAACACCAGGCAGCCGATGCGCATGCTAGTGAAAACGCCTTTGCCATCATTCTTGGGGAAAGAAAGCTGCGGCTTGGACTGGACAAACAGCACGGCGTAATATCCGCCTTTGGCGTCCGCCGGAGGCGTGACAATCGCCTTCATTTTCTGCGTGCCATGCGGCCCCACCTCAAAGTGATCAGGCACAAACTGTATCCAGTTGGCCGCGGAGCGCGGGGAGGTGCCTGGTGAAGAAAAAACCTTTTCGTTTTTCTCGTCATACCAGAAGTCGGTAATTTCCACGCTCATGTCCACCGGCGTTTCCCCGGTATTGACAGTCGAGAGCGCGATCTCAAAGGGCACGCCAGGCTTGAACTTCTCCACGACTTGCGCGGGGGCAAGACCAATTGACTGGGCGCTGGCGGGCAGGCAGCTTGCGGCAAAACCAGCCAGGGCGGCAAGCATATACAGATGGCGTTTTGTTGCTTTGATCTTCATTAGGGCACCGTTAGCGTGAAGGTCAAGGTGGCAGAGTCATTTC
>DATBCN010000498.1:0-3002 GCA_036270475.1 Candidatus Angelobacter sp.
AATCAAGACCCGCTGGGCAAACACTTTAGCGCCAAGAGCGCGGCAGGACCGTTTATGGAAGTGGTGGGAGTGGCGAAACAGGGCAAATACAACGATCCGGTGGATGAGACTGCGTTGTTCTATTACGTACCGCTGGCGCAGTCGCCCACAAGTTTTATGACGCTGCAACTTCGCACCGCCGGAGCGCCGCAGAATTTGATTCCCGATGTTGAGCGACTGGTGCATGAACTTGCGCCGGGCATGCCAGTCACGGACGTCCAGACCATGGAAGAAGCCCTGGGCGGAGTGAACGGTTACTTCCTGATGCGCATGGGCAGCCGCTTTTCTGTTGCGCTTGGCCTGCTTGGACTGGTGCTGGCGCTGGTGGGCGTTTACAGCGTGATCTCCTACGCCGCGGCGCAGCGTACGCATGAGATCGGCGTGAGGCTGGCGCTGGGCGCTGACCGTGGCGATATTCTAAAGATGGTGCTGCGGCAAGGGCTTGTGCTTGTGGGCGCCGGCGTGCTGACGGGACTGGTGCTTACGTTCTTCGCCGCGCGTGGCATGGCGTCATTGCTGGTGGGCGTAAGCCCCAATGATCCGCTGACGCTGGGCGCGGTTTCACTCCTGCTGGCCGTTGTGGGCCTGATTGCTTCGTTTATTCCGGCGCGCCGCGCGATGAAGATTGAGCCGCTCAGGGCGTTGAAGTACGAGTGAGGCTCTTTTCCTGAAATCCCGATTGCCGCTCACTGAAGAAATCTCAAAGCGGGCGAGCGGCAGAGGGTATCCCTATGATCACAAAAATCTGTAAGGCTTGGATTTGGAAGTCCACGGCTGGTTCACATACACGCGTCCCCAAAAATCCGTGGCGGCCATAGGGATTCCTCCCCGTTCGCTCAGCTCAGGGGTCGGGATTTCAGAACGAGGAAAAGCTGTGAACACCCTCTGGAAAACGCGTCATAAACTGCGGGAAATCTGCGTTGACGCGGCGCGACGAATCCGTGACAATCGCCTGACGCCATGTTTTTCTACCTTGCAGGTTCCATCGAATATTCTCCCGACCTGGGAAAGGGCTGGCGTGCCGCACTTAAGCCTGCCCTGGCCGCGTTGGGACATGAGTTTTACGATCCTGCTGAAGATGAACTGAAAAATCTCACGGAGACTGAAGCGCGCGACTTCCGCACCTGGAAGGCTACCGATCTCAAGCGCTTTCGCCAGACCATCCAAAAGATTATTACCTACGATCTTGATCTGATCGAGCACCGTTGCGACGCGATTATCTGCTATTGGGACCAGTTTGCCGGACGCGGCGCCGGTACGCAGGGCGAGCTGACGTTCGCGCACCGCATCGGAATTCCGGTCTATTTAATATGCGGCGTTCCGGTGGAGCAGATGAGCGGCTGGCTGCTGGGCTGCGCGACGGAAGTGTTTACCAGCTTTGACGAATTCCATGCGTTTATGGCCAGCAGGCCGGTGACGGTCGTAGCTGGCGTCGGCGCGAAATAAAGCGGCAAAAAAGGAGAGCGAGCACAGATGAATGCGATGCGGGGAAATCTTGGCTGGATTGAAGTAGTCTGCGGGCCAATGTTCAGCGGCAAGAGTGAAGAGCTGATCCGGCGGCTGCGCCGCGCGGAGATTGCGCGCCAGCGTGTGCAGATCTTCAAGCCGGCCATTGACGAGCGCTACGCCAGCAACCAGATCGTCTCCCATGACGATGGCCGCATTCACGCTGAATCCGTCAGCAACGCCATTGAAGTGCAGGCCAAATTGGACGTGCGCACCGAGGTCATTGGCATTGACGAAGCGCAGTTTTTGGGCGAAGCCATGGTTGATTTTGTTGTCCGCCTGGCCGATATGGGCAAGCGCATTGTGATTGCCGGCCTGGATACTGACTATCTCGGACGCCCCTTTCATCCCATGCCTGAACTGCTGGCCGTGGCGGACGAGATCACCAAAACCCTCGCTATCTGCATGCAGTGCGGCAATCCGGCCAAGCACACCCAGAGGCTCATTGCCAGTGAAGACCTTATTGTTGTGGGCGCCGCCGGAATGTATGAAGCCCGCTGCCGGCGCTGCTTTGAACCCAACCTGGCCGCAGTGGAAATCCAGAAGAAGAAACAGATGGAGCTAATAAGCCAGCCGTTAGCTGTTGGGAGGTAGCGGATGGCTTTTGGCTCTTGGGCTGTTGGTCTTTGGCTGAAGCAACCCAAACCAAAGCCCTTACTGCGGATTAACCGAATTAACGCGGATTTTCTTTTCTCTTTTCCGCTGGCTTCTCGATCTTGCTTACCAGTTTTCCTTTGGTGTCCCTTTCGTGACCTCTTAAAGGGGTTCGGTTTTCCAATTTACCGATTCCCAATTAACCATTTACCAATTCTTTACATTTCTTCCAGCAGCTTTCGATTTTTGCCAAATAGTCACACCGGCTACTCTACCGGCGCGTAGAATTTCTTAAGTGCCTTGTTCAAGGCAAAGTCGACCACGGGACAACCCTTGTTCCGGCCATCATAAGAAAAAGGAGAAAAAACTATGACTAAATCAGTAAAGCCCATTCCGGAAGGCTTTCATTCCGTTATGCCTGGCCTTGTCGTCCGCGACGCGGCCAAAGCAATTGAGTTTTACAAAAAAGCACTCGGCGCCCAGGAACTCAGCCGCTTGCCCGGACCTGACGGCAAGATCATGCATGCCGAGCTGAAAATCGGCGACTCCGTCATTTTCATCTCCGACGAAATGCCCAACCCCGGCAACATCAAATCCCCGCAGACGCTCGGCGGATGTACCGGTAACTTGAATATTTATGTCCCCAACGTGGACGATCTCTTTAAACAGGCCATTGCCGCCGGCGGGAAAGAATCCATGGCCGTGGCTGACCAGTTCTGGGGCGACCGCTACGGCAGCTTCATTGATCCCTTTGGCTACAGTTGGGGTGTGGCCACGCACAAAGAAGACCTGAGTCCCAAGGAAGTGGGTGAGCGCGCCCAGGCGTTCTTTGCCAGCATGAACCAACGGAAGACCGCTTAAAC
>DATBCN010000499.1:0-2386 GCA_036270475.1 Candidatus Angelobacter sp.
TTGGGTTCCAGCCGTATCGATCCCCGGATGCGCTCAGCGCCGGCATCGTAATAGCCGTGGCTGCGGACATCGGCCAGAATGATTTGCGCAATCTCTTCCGCCTGGATGCGCCGCGCCACTTCTTCCACCTGCACGCGCGGCACAATGCGATAGATGCGGTGCGTCCAGAAAAGCCATATGCGGTAGCCGGCGTATCCCATCACGGCGAGCAGAACAACGTATTCCACCAGATGACCCGCGGCCTGGAAGCCATGCACAATGACGCTCAGAAAATTGTGAAAGAGAAATCCCAGCCCGGCATAGACCAGCGTATAGAGCGCCGCGCCGGCAAAGTCATAAATCAGGAACTGTGACGGGCGCATCTTCATGCTGCCGGCCAGCGGCGCGGCCATGGTGCTGATGCCGGGAATAAATTTTGCCATCACCAGCGTGGTCTTGCCGCGCTTGTAGAAAGATTCCGCTGAACGCAGAATGCACGTCTCCGGATTGGCAGAAACTTTGCAGAGGAAGCCAAGCAGATACCATCCCATGTGCCGCCCGAAGAAATACACCAGCAGGTCGCCCATCAGCATGGCGATGAGGCACAGCGCGAACACCCACGGCGCAAAGAGTATCCCCGAGGCCCCGGCCGCTCCGCCGGCCACCATGGCCAGCGCCGCTGGCACCGGGAAGCCGACGGACTCAAGAAACACGGCAAGAAAGATGATCCAGTAACCGTGGTGCGCGATGAGTGAGACGATGGAGTCCATGGATTCTATGAGACTACCACCAAATGGGAGGGCGGACACTCCTGCCCAAGCCGGGGTCTTTTTTTGCTTGACTCTCTATTACGTTATACGTAATATATCGCTATGCGTAGTACGTGATGCGTACCATGTGGAGCGATGTGAATAATGCGAAAAACCAAAGATGACGCGGAATTGGATGATTTTGGCCGGTTTTCAGAGCCAGCCTTGCTCATCCTGGTGAGCCTGGCTGATGGCCCCAAACACGGCTATTCCATGACGGAGGACATTGCAGCCATTGCCGGCGTGCGACTGGGGCCAGGGACACTGTATGGCGCAATCGCCCGCCTGGAAGTGCGGGGGCTGATTGAGCCCTTGAAGAGTGAAGACCGCCGCAATCCTTACCGGCTGACGCCGCTGGGGGAACGCGCATTGCGTGTACGTCTGGATGCAATGATGGCAGTGGCGCGTACCGGACAACGCAGGCTGGCCAGCGCATGAAGTGGCTGCTCCGCTTTTATCCAGCGCAATGGCGCAACCGGTACGGCACGGAGTTTGCCTCCGTACTGGCAGAGCAGCCGGCCTCGATGGGATTGTTCTTTGACGTACTGGGCGGGGCGATTGATGCGCACCTGCATCCACAGATTCAACGTTCGACAAACAGGCAGATGGGTCCGAAACAGATTGAAGGAGAAGACACAATGACAATGCAAATGCTGCAACGATGCGCGACGGGTGGGCCTAAGCTTTCGGCGGGGGACCGCAAGGCCGCTTCAGTGTTAATGATCGGGGGCGCACTGGTAATCGCCCTGGCCTATGTAGTACTGAGCAAGTTCTATCACAAGTCCCCCGCTGTGGAGGCGCTTGGTTATTCGTCCTTCCCGGTGCTGGCACTGATCTATGAACAAGCAGCGTACCTGAGAAGGCGGTCTGTGGTGACGCAGGTTGTGGTGGTCGTGGCGGGTTTTGCGGGAATGTACCTGTTTATGCTGGCGTGTTGCGTGATCGCCAGCAAACTGTGATTTGAGGCGAAAAAAGGGCGCGACCGCGATGGCCGCGCCTTATAGATTTCCTTCGCATGGTCTTCCCGGCCCAAAACAACAAAAGGCCCCGTTCCCGTCAGCGCCACTCCGCTTTGGGCGCACCCAGCACGCGTGGTACGGCCCTGGTGATGTCATCCGGCTTGGCCAGCGCCTCCATTCGCCGACCCAATTGCCTTGCTGCAAAAATGCCCGTGCATCTCGTCCCAGCGCTGCTTTTCCAGCCAGCTCCCCTGCTATAATTTTGCCTATGAAAACACCACTTATCCAACGCGTTGTCTGTCTGCTCATGATCTATGTGTTACTGGTGCCGCAGAGCTGGGCCACCTGCGGAGGCGGCGGTGGTGGCGGCATGGGAGGCATGGGCGGCGGCTCCGGCTCAAGCTCACAAACCTATCAGGTGCCGTGGAAGGTCATCAAGGCCGATGAAGCGCCCAAGGAAGGCCTGGCGGTTTATTGGTTCCCCACCGGCGCGGACGAAGTACAGAAATCCAGCCTGCGCGAATCGCGCACCTTGCAGCTCTATTCGCAACAGTGCGTCACCATGGGCATTGTGGATGTGCGCGATCCCATGGGGCAGAAATACGTCCCGGACGGAAAACTGCCGGTGGCGGTGCTGGT
>DATBCN010000500.1:0-2200 GCA_036270475.1 Candidatus Angelobacter sp.
GCCGCCGAACCAGATCACCATGGCAATGGCCACGCTGGAAAGGATTTCCACCACGGGGTAATACAACGCATAGGCCAGGATGGCGTCCTTGAACGCCTCCATGTGCTGGGCGTTCACGCGGTCAAAGCTGCGGTAGGCGCGTTTTTCGCGATTGAAAAGCTGCAGCACCACCATGCCGGTGACGTGCTCCTGCAGGTAGGAATTGATGCGGGCAATCGCGGTGCGAATGCGGCGGTAGGAGTCGCGGACAGACTTGCGGAAGACCATGGTCGCCCAGAAGATCAGGGGCAGCACGGCAAAGGTGATGAGCGCGAGCCACCAGTTCATCCCCAGCATGATGATGAGAATCCCGGCGAGCACGAAGACATCTTCAAAGATCGCCACCACGCCGGAGGTAAACATTTCATTCAGCGCGTCCACGTCCGTGGTGACGCGCGTGACCAGCCGTCCGACCGGGTTTTTGTCATAGAAACCGATGTGCATGTGCTGCAGATGGCGGAAGATCTGGCTGCGCAGATCGAACATCACTTTCTGCCCCGTCCACTGCATCAGGTAAATCTGCGTGTATTCCAGCCCAAAGCCCACCAGCAGCAGCACAAAATAAAACACTCCAAGCTCCGCTATGCCTGCGAGCGGCTTGGAGCTGAGAAATGCATCCAGAAATGTATGATTGCGGGCGCTGGCGGAGGAGAGATATTTGTCGATGGCGGTCTTGGTCAGGAACGGGCCCAGCACGTCACATCCGGCCTTGAGCACAATGGAGATCAGCGCCACCACGACCTGCCATTTATAGGGGCCCAAATAACCGAGCAGCCGCTTCATCAGGCGGCTGTCATACGCTTTGCCCAGTACTTCTTCTTCCTGCGCCATGTCTTTGAGTAACGCTCTATGAACTATTCTAAAGCAAGACCATTCACCACAAAGGACACAAAGGAACACGAAGCTTTGAGTTGTAGCTGGTTAAACCTTCGTGACCCTTGGTGTCCTTTGTGTTTAGTCCCGTAACAAGATATGAGTATCGCGCCGGGCGAAAGGATTCAGCCAGATACGGCCTTGAGGGCGGCATATTCAGGCACTGGCTTGCCGGTAATCCACGCTTCAATCATTGCATTCACGGCTTCCGGCGCTTCCTGCTGGATCCAGTGAGAGACGCCGGGGAGCACACGGAAAGTGAGATCAGAGACGTATTGTTCGGTGCCGCGGGTGGTGCGGAGGCTGAGCGCAACGTCGGCGTCGCCCCACAGGAACAAAGTAGGAATATCGATCACGGGGAAGTTGCGGCCAAAAAAGCGGCTGGCCTCGCGTCCGCGGAACAGCGCCCGATACCAGTTCACCATCGCCCTGAGTCCGCCGGGACGGGAAGCGTTGGCGCGGAAGATTTCCAGGTCTTCATCAGGGAACCGCGCGGGGTTGTTCGATGTCTTGCGGATGAGTTCAGAAGCAGCGCGGCCCTGGCGGCGGCCCAGCAGAAATTCCGGCAGCCAAGGCAACTGAAAGAAAAACATGTACCAGGATTTTGCCAACTGGTGCAGGTGAGTAAGCTCACGCATAAAGCATGCAGGATGAGGCAGGTTGAGAATCACCAGCCGGTTGATAAGCCGGGGCTGCTCCATGGCAAGCAGCCAGGCCAGGGCAGCGCCCCAGTCATGTGCCAGCAGCAGAGTTTCTTTTGGCGCGGCGGCCTTGATGAGCGAAGCAACGTCCGCGACGAGCGTGCGCGGTTTGTAAGCCGAGACCTGTGGCGGAGAATCAGTGTTGCCGTAACCGCGCAGGTTGGGCGCCCATACGCGATAGCCAAGCCGCGCCAGCATCGGCATCTGGTGCCGCCAGGAGTACGCACTTTCAGGAAAGCCGTGCAGACACAGGGCCAGCCGATCGCCCGAGCCCATGGTAGCGACCTCAAAGTTAATGCCGTTGGCGGCGACGCGGATAAGTTGGACGTTGTTCCAGTTCATGGAAGTCAGCGGTCCCTCCGGCCTACTCGCGCGTTGATGAGGACACGCGCCCGCTTAACCTCCGTTCGGGGATAACGGCCCGCAAAAGAAGAGATGTAATTATTAGCCCACTTTGCGCAGCACCATCGCAGAATTCTTTGATCCAAAGGCAATGCAGTTGCACACAGCATGTTCAATGCTCACGGTGCGTCCGGGTTCCGGCACATAATCAAGGTCGCAGGCAGGGTCGGGCTTTTCCAGGTTGA
>DATBCN010000501.1:0-10823 GCA_036270475.1 Candidatus Angelobacter sp.
CTGGACCTGCGTGCTATGTCTTTCCGGCACTTACAACGACCTGTTGAATTACGTGATATTTGCCGTACTGGTCTTTTATATATTGACGATTGCCGGATTGTTCGTGCTGCGGCGCACGCAGCCCCAGGCCGAACGGCCCTATCGCGCTATCGGCTATCCGGTACTACCGGCCATTTATATTGTGATGGCTTTATTCATTGATGTCGTATTATTGCGCTACAAACCGCAATATACATGGCCGGGCCTGATCATAGTGCTGCTGGGAATTCCGGTATATTTCATCTGGTCAAAACGCGGCGCAGCCACACAAGCCTGAGCCGTACAAAAAAGGAGAAACTCTGCATGGCCAATTTGCTGGCGACGAAGCCGATGGACGTGTTGCTTGCCGAATCAAAAGAGGAAAACGAACATAGTCTTAAGCGCGCTCTGGGACCGGTAAACCTCATCACACTCGGCATCGGCGCGATCATCGGCGCGGGAATCTTTGTTTTGACCGGCGCAGCAGCGGCCCAGTTTGGCGGCCCTGGGATCGTACTCTCCTATATTTTTGCGGGAACGGGCTGCGTCTTTGCCGGCCTGTGTTATGCAGAATTCGCCGCTCTAATTCCCATTGCAGGGTCTGCCTATACCTATGGCTATGCCACTCTGGGTGAAATTTTTGCCTGGATCATCGGCTGGGACCTGATCCTTGAATATGCTTTCGGTGCGGCCACCGTTGCTTCCGGTTGGGCAGGAACTATCGTTGCTTTCCTCCAGGGCTTCGGCATCAACTTGCCCCCCACGTTGATCAATGTGCCGGGAACGCAGATGGTCTTGTTTAAGAACAATTGGGTGCCTCTGGCGACAGTTCAGAAAACTTTAACTGACTCGGGAATCGATTGGCACAACCTGCCGCATGTAACGGCTGTATTCAATCTTGTGGCCTTCCTGGGCATCTTGCTAGTGACTACGGTGCTGGTCATTGGCATCAAGGAATCGGCAAACTTCAATTCAGCTATCGTGTTCGTGAAGCTGGCGGCTGTGCTTATCTTTATTGCTGTTGCCGGCAACTATGTGTCCCATCACATGGCCCAGGCCAAAGCCAATTGGACGCCGTTCATTCCTCCCAACAGCGGCACATATGGAATTTACGGATGGTCAGGAATCGCCCGAGGGGCTGCGGTTGTCTTCTTCGCTTACATTGGATTTGACGCGGTTTCCACCGCAGCGCAGGAAGCGAAGAACCCGCAGAAGGATATGCCCATCGGCATTCTGGGCTCTTTGGGTGTATGCACCATTCTTTATATTATTGTGTCTTTGCTGCTGACAGGCGTTGTGCATTATTCCGAGCTGAATGTTGCCGCTCCGGTGTCATTGGCCATGTCCGTGGTTGGTATCTGGTGGGGAAGCCTGCTGGTGAACGTTGGCGCCATTGCTGGTTTAAGCACGGTGATGCTGGTGATGTTGCTGGGACAATCCCGCGTGTTCTACTCCATGTCTCGCGACGGTCTGCTCTGGAAATGGGCTGGCGAGATACATCCGAAATTCCGCACGCCCTGGAAATCCACGATTATCGTCGGTATTTTCGTCGCGTTCTTTGCCGCTCTGATTCCCATCGGTATTCTTGGCGAACTGGTTAGCATTGGAACTCTGCTGGCCTTTGTAATTGTCTGCGCCGGTGTGTGGGTGCTGCGCCGCAAGCGTCCGGATATGCCGCGTCCTTTTAAGACCCCGTGGGTGCCATTCACTCCAATTGCAGGAATGTTATCTGCATTCTGGCTCATGCGCTCGTTGCCGGGCGATACATGGTTGCGGCTCATTATCTGGCTGGCTATCGGCATGGTCATCTACTTTACTTATGGGGCAAAACACAGCAAGGTGCAGGCCGGTCCGGCTACGGCGCTCAAGGCCGCAAAGTAAAATACGTTCCGTTTTGCTTAACCCTCCGCCATGGTGGAGGGTTTTTGTTTTAGAATGGCACGTCTTTTTACCTGCAGCCGCGTCTATTTTGAACGGGAGAAACTGAATGGCTAATTTGTTAGCGACCAAACCGCTGAAGACCATCCTGTCTGAATCGCAGGAGACAGGAGAACACAGTCTCCGTCGGGCGCTTGGTCCCACCAACCTGATCACCTTGGGCATTGGCGCCATTATCGGTACTGGAATCTTCGTCATTACCGGAACAGCTACAGCGGAGCATGCTGGGCCCTCGATTATCCTTTCTTTTATCTTTGCGGCGTTCGGCTGCGTGTTTGCCGGATTGTGCTATGCCGAGTTTGCCTCCATGATCCCGGTGGCAGGTTCCGCTTACACCTACGGTTATGCGACCCTGGGCGAAATTATTGCCTGGATCATCGGCTGGGACCTAGTTCTGGAATATGCATTTGGGGCCGCTACCGTGGCTTCCGGGTGGAGCGGGTACTTGATCAGTCTTTTGGGTGATTTTGGAATCAAACTCCCCCCTTCCATCGCCGGGACCCGCTGGGACGAGTTCATTTACTTTCACGACCATTGGGAGCCAGTAAGACTCGTCATGCCCAAGCTGGCCAGGGCGGGTATTGATCCCACAACTTTGCCGCATGCCCATGGGGCCTTTAACCTGTTGGGATTTCTGGCGATCATCGTTACGACATTGATTCTGGTCATAGGGATCAAAGAGTCCGCGAATTTCAACTCATTAATCGTCATCGTGAAGGTTTGTGTCTTGATTGTGTTCATTATCATTGGCAGTAGTTTTTTGTTGAAGCATCCGGACCTGATGGCGACCAATTGGCACCCTTTCATCCCTCCGAACGCAGGAAGCTTCGGAGAGTTTGGAGTTTCGGGAATATTGCGGGCCGCAGGCATCATTTTCTTTGCTTACATCGGATTTGACGCCGTGTCCACCGCCGCGCAGGAAGCCAAGAACCCGGCGAAAGACATGCCCATTGGGATTCTTGGATCGCTGGCAGTTTGCACCATCTTGTACATTCTTGTTGCGGGAGTGCTGACCGGCCTGGTCAGTTACAAGTTCCTTGCCGTGAGAGACCCGCTGGCGATTGGCATTGACAGCACCGGAGTGCGTTGGGGAAGTCTGCTGGTAAAGGTCGGCGCACTGATGGGCCTGAGCAGCACGATTGTAGTGATGTTGATGGGACAATCCCGCGTCTTCTTTTCCATGTCGAAAGACGGGTTGCTCCCGAAGGTGTTTAGCGCCGTGCACACCCGTTTTCGCACGCCATGGATATCGTCTCTTACAGTTGGCTTTTTTGTTGCTGTTCTTGCCGCATCGCTGCCCATCAATGTTTTGGATGAAATGGTTTCTATCGGCACATTGCTGGCTTTTGTGATTGTGTGTGCGGGTATCTGGGTGCTTCGGCGCCGAAACCCGGACTTACCCCGGCCTTTCAAGGCACCCTGGGTGCCTGTGACACCTATTCTGGGCATTGTAATCTCGTTCGCAATGATGGCGAGCCTCGCTTGGCTTACGTGGGTGCGCTTGGGGGTTTGGCTGGTGCTGGGTATGTTGATCTATTTCGGTTATGGCCGCAGTCATAGTCGCGTGCAGCGTGGCGCCGTGTGAAATCCTGAAAGCGTTTCCAAAGGTTCTTCTCCATGCCTCCGTGTCTCCTGGTGGAATTGGCTGCTTGATCTAGAATGATTCTGACACGGAGTACTGTCTGAACCTGCATCGCTTTCGTCTGCTCAAGATCTTTACGGCAGCTTTGCTGGTGCTCACTGCCGCCGGCACCGCAGGCTTCCACTTTATTGAGGGTTGGAACTGGTTTGACAGCTTCTACATGGTGGTCATCACCCTCAGCACCATCGGATATTCTGAGGTCCACACTCTGTCGCAGGCCGGACGGGAATTTAACGTCGTCCTGATTATTTCCGGCGTTGCCCTGGTCTTCTTGATGATCGGTGCGCTCACGCAGGCTTTGCTAGAATTCGAATTGCTCAGGGTTTTTGGAAAGCGCCGTATGGAGCGAGAAGTCGCCAATCTAAAAGACCACTACATCATTTGTGGCGCGGGACGCGTGGGGAACAGCGTGGCCCGCGAACTGGCGCTCAAGCCCTGCCCGTTTGTGATTGTTGAAAGCGACGAAAAGAGCGTGGCCGACCTTGATTCCAAATGGCTGGTGCTTATCGGCGATGCCGCCAGCGAAAAGACGCTGCGCGACGCCGGCATTGACCGCGCCACCGGACTGGTGGCAGCCACCACCACTGACGCCACCAACATCTATATAGTGCTCACCGCGCGCGGCCTGAACCCGCGTATCAAGATCATTGCCCGCGCCAGTGAAGAGCGCGCGGAGAAACACCTGAAGACCGCGGGCGCCGACGCCGTCATCTCGCCGTACGCTGCCGCCGGTCACCGCATCGCGCAGAGTTTCTTGCGCCCCCATCTGCTCGACTTTCTCGATATCGCCAATGACCGCTCCGGCACTTTTGAGATGCTGATTGAAGAAGTCCGTATCATGGCGCAATCATCTCTTGTTGGCACTACTGTTGGCAGCTCCGGCATTCACCACAATTTCGGCATCATGATTCTGGCCATACGCCACGCTGACGGCAATACCCGTTACAACCCTGAAGCCCAGGAACCAATCGGCCCTGACGACTGTCTGATTGCCATGGGTGAAACCGCGCAACTGGCAAAACTGGAAGACCTTGCTGCTCCGGCTGCGCGATCATGAAAATTGTCACCGCGGAAGAGATGCGCGCCATTGACCGGGCCACCACGGAGAAGCACGGGATACCTTCGCTTACCCTGATGGAGAACGCCGGGAATGCCGTCGCTGAGTTCGCGCAAAAGCATTTTGATTTCGAGTCTGTCTGCGTGGTCTGCGGCAAGGGCAACAATGGTGGCGATGGCTTTGTCGCAGCGCGCAAGCTGCATGAAGCGGAAAAGAAAGTTTCCGTGATGGTGCTGGCCAAAGGCCCGGAAGATTTGCGCGGCGATGCGGCGGAGATGTTCAAGCGGCTGCCAGTCACAGCGATGTGGATTGCCGAAGAAAAAGATTTCAACCAGCCCAACGTACAGACGGCGCTGAAGTCCGATCTGATCGTCGACGCAATTCTGGGCACGGGCTTTAAACCGCCACTCAGGGGAATTGCGGAAAAGGCAATCGTCAAGATCAACCAAGCGCCTGGCTTGGTGCTGGCGGTTGATATTCCGTCAGGCGTTGATGCCGACGAGGCTGAATCCGCGGGGCCGGGAAGCGTCTTTGTGCATGCAGACGGCATCATCTCTTTCACTGCCGCCAAGCCGGCCCTGGTCTTCGCCAATCTTACTGGCGGCCCGGTCGCTATAGCTACTATCGGGACCCCTGAGAGCGTGGCTTCAGCCCACAGTCATTTGCGTGAAGACGTTCTTACCAGCCGCGATGTGCGGGCTTTCACCATGCCGCGCTCGCCGGACGCGCACAAAGGCGACTTCGGGCATGTTCTGGTGATCGGAGGATCGTTGGGTAAATCCGGCGCGGCTGCCATGGCAGGCATGGCGGCTCTGCGCGCAGGAGCAGGTCTGGTGACGGTCGCATGTCCCAAGTCCGTCCAGCCGCTCGTCGCCGCCTATGCCCCCGAGTTGATGACTGAAGCTTTGCCCGAGACCGCTGAAGGCACCATATCACTCCTGGCGCTGGCAGAGAGAGAACGTTTGCTGAAGGGCAAGTCCGTGGTGGTGATCGGCCCTGGCATTTCGCGCAATGAAGAAACCGCGGAGTTTGTCCGCGATCTGGTAAGCGTATGTTCTTCCGCCATGGTGATTGACGCAGACGGACTCAACGCATTTGAAGGCGCGACTGATGAACTCCAGCCCGATAGTGACGTGGGCCCCTTCGCGGTGCGGGTGCTGACGCCGCATCCGGGTGAAATGTCCAGGCTCACCGGGCTGCCAACGGGGGACATTCAGTTAAACCGCCTCGCGCTCTCTGCAAAGACCGCTGGCGAGACGCACGCATTGCTGGTCTTGAAAGGGCATCGCACCGTGGTCGCAAACCCGCTCGGCCAGGCATGGATCAACACCACTGGCAATCCGGGGATGGCAAAAGGTGGATCAGGCGACGTTCTTTCAGGGATTGTGGCGGCCATGCTTGCTCAATTCACACAGATGGAAGGCACTGAGTTCGTACCGCCAGAGTTGGGGATCACGCCAGGTGGTCCACCGGTCCTGCCTACGTCAATTTTCCGCTGGGTTTCCGCGCATGACGCTGATGCTGAAAAAATCCGGGCGCTGCGCAACGAATACACAAAAAAGAAGGACGCCGGCCTGATCAAGGAAATCCAATCACTCATGCAGGAAAAGACCAGGCAGGCGATCATGCTGGTGGCATCGTTGCATGTGGCCAAGGCCGTCTACATCCATGGGTTGGCCGGCGATATTGCTGCGTCACTTTTCGGTGAGCAATCCATGATCGCCACGGACATTATCGACTGCCTGGGTGAAGCCTTTTCTGTTTGCGAAGAGGAAGCGCTGGGCAAGTTTGCCTACCTGCAACGATGAAGACTTTCGCTACTCATTCCGCCGAAGAGACTACCGAACTCGGACGCCAGCTTGCCGCCGAATTGAAGCCGGGCACGGTTGTCCTGCTGCGCGGCGATCTGGGAGCAGGGAAGACCACCATGGTCAAGGGGATTGCCGAAGCCTTTAACGCGGCCAAAGCTGACGACGTTACCAGCCCCACGTTTACTTTGATCCACGAATATCGCGGCCCACAGGCGACGCTTTTTCACATTGATCTCTACCGCATCGATACGCAGCGCGAACTCGATACGCTGGCGCTCGATGATCTAATGACGCCGCAAAGCATTCTGCTGATCGAGTGGGGAGAAAAGTTTGAAAGGTTCGCCAAAGAACGGGACGTGGAGATTGGGATTGAGCATAGAGGCGGTGATGAAAGGGCTATCAGCATTGGGAGGCCGGCTTCTCTCCGAAGTCCCGAGCGAAGCGAGGGATCCCTATGATTCCGAAAACTTCAAGGGCAGGAAAATTAGCCGCGAATTCACGCGAAATACGCGAATGGGTGTTGATTCGCGCCCCTCACAGTGCTTCGTGGCGTTAGGGCTCCCTCACGTTCGTTCGGGATTTCAGGAAGCACCCGGTGGCGTGTTCCGCACCATCATCACCACCAGCCATATCCCATTGCACACAAACAGAATCGCAGCCCCTGTCAGGATCTTACTTGGAGGGAGCTTGTGAAAGGCGCACCAGACCACGCCTGCGACAATCGCCAGATCGACCAGGGTAAAGATGGCAAATATCCAGCCACGCGACATGGCGCTCAAAATCCCATGATGTTGTAGCCGCAATCCACGTAGATGGTCTCGCCGGTGATGGCGCTGCCAAGCTCTGAAGCCAGGAAGAGCGCGGCGTCGCCTACTTCTTTTGGTTCCACGTTGCGCTTCAGCGGAGCATGCTCCGCGTGGTTCTTGAGCATAACGCTCAGGTCGCCAATGCCGCGTGCGGCAAGCGTCTTGATGGGGCCGGCGGAGATCGCGTTCACGCGAATGGCTTTTGGTCCCAGGCTGTTCGCCAAATAACGCACCGTGCATTCCAGTGATGCCTTGGCCACGCCCATTACGTTATAGCCCGGCACAACTTTTTCCGCGCCAAAGTAGCTCAATGTAATCACGCTGCCGCCATTCGTCATCAGCGGCGCGGCGGCGCGGGTAACGCCGATCAGCGAATAAACACTGATGTCATGGGCCATGCGGAAGCCCTCACGCGAGGTGTTCAGGAAATCGCCCTTCAGGTCTTCCGCCGGAGCATACGCCACGGAGTGGACCAGGGCGTCCAGGTGGCCAAACCGCTGCCTCAGTTGGGCGTAGAAGGCGTCAATTTCCTGGTCACTGGAGACATCGCATTGGAAAGCCTCGGCGCCGGGCAAAGAGGTAATCAGGTCATGCGCCTCGGCCTTCATGCGTTCGTTTTGATAGGTAATGGCGAGCCTGGTTCCGGCGTCACTCAATCGCTGGGCAATGGCCCAGGCGATGCTGCGCTTATTGGCCACTCCAAAAATCACTGCGTTCTTTCCCTGCATGCTCAGCATAACTTCATCCTCAGCCTACGCGTGAAACCGCTCAGGATAACAGGAACCGGCGCGGAAAGGGAGTGACAGACCATATGACCGGCAAGGGACATTTGTCCCTGATGCCGGACGTGTTCCAGGAGCAATCTCTGTGCCGCAAAATAAATTTTTTCTGCCGAGTATATTTTTTTGCGCGCATGCCTGCACTGGGCGCGGCCGGAAGAAGGAGGTTATCTTGCTCAGGCTTCATTTACAAAAAATGAATGGACATTTATCCTATGCTGTTCTAGCATGTTGGCAAATTAATGGTAGGAGTTGACCGGCGTCCGGGCCGGGTCCTCAAAAGAAAAAATTTAGTTGCACGTGATTTGCCTGGCAGGAGGCCACCTCAATGGGCTTATCGAGACGTGAATTCTTTAAAGTCGGGACCGGGAGCGCAGCCGCGCTTCTCTTAGGGTTTGACGCCCGCCCGGTCATGGCGCAAGCGAAAGAACTTAAGATTGCCCGTACCACTGAGACGCGCTCCACGTGTCCTTATTGTTCAGTGAGCTGCGGCGTCATCATTCACACGCTTGGCGATAAAGCCAAGAACGTGACCGCCCAGGTGGTACACGTTGAAGGTGATCCAGATCATCCGATCAATCGCGGCACGCTCTGTCCCAAAGGCGCGTCACTATACCAGGAAATCCTGAATGACCGCCGGCTCAAAAAGCCGCAGGTGCGCCGTCCTGGCTCGGACCACTGGGAAGACATCGCTTGGGATGCCGCTATTGACGAAATCGGCCACCTGGTCAAGAAGACCCGCGACGAGACTTTTATAGAGACTGACGCGAACGGCAAGACCGTGAATCGTTGCGAAGGCATCGGCTTTAACGGCGGCTGCACTGACACCAATGAATTCAACTACCTGGTCGTGAAGACCATGCGCAGCCTGGGGGTCTGCTACCTGGAAAACCAGGCCCGTGTTTGACACGGCCCCACGGTCTCAAGTTTGGGACCAACGTTTGGGCGCGGCGCAATGACCAATGGCTGGGTGGACATTAAAAATACCGACGTGATGCTCATCATGGGCGGTAACCCGGCGGAAAACCATCCATGCGGTTTCAAGTGGGTTGTGGAGGCCAAGCGCGTCCGCAACGCCAAAATCATTGTGGTTGATCCGCGCTATCAGCGGACGGCTTCGCAATCTGACCACTTCTGCCAGATTCGCGCGGGTTCTGATATCGCTTTCCTCGGCGGCTTGATTAATTACGCGATCTCGAACAATCGCTATGCCAAGGACTACATCATCAACTATACGAACGCGGCCCTGATCGTGAAAAAGGGTTTCAAGCTGCCGGAAGACGGCTACTTCTCTGGCTTTGATTCGGCAGGCGCCAAGTATGACGCTTCTTCATGGAACTACGAAGAAGGCGGAAATGTAACCGGAACGGCGGCTGCGGCCATCGCTGCAGGCGATGGGCCTGCAACCCCGGAAACCGCTGCCAAGTTTGTTCCAGCCGCCGCAACCAGTCCTGCAACAGGCCAGGGACATGCCGCTGGCGGTCCAGCGGGCGCAAAGCCGGCTGCTCCGCCTTCGTTGCCGGCCAACACGGCTTACGATCTTTCCCTGGAACATCCACGTTGCGTTTTCCAACTCATGAAGAAACATTTCTCGCGTTACACGCCGGAAATGGTTTCCAGCATCACTGGAATTCCCGTGGATAAGTGCAACAAAGCCTGGGACATGTATACCTCCATCCGCAAAGATGGAGACATGAAGAAGGTAGGCACGATTATCTATTCAGTCGGCTGGACGCAGCATACCTTCGGCTCGCAAATCATCCGTACCGCGGCCATGACGCAGTTGCTTCTGGGCAACGTGGGACGCGCGGGCGGCGGCGTCAACGCGCTTCGCGGTCACTCCAATATTCAGGGCGCTACCGATATGGCTGGCGTATTCGACATTTTGCCGGGCTATCTCAAAATGCCAATCCCGGCGGACACTGACTTCGCCGCTTATCTCAAACGCATCACGCCTTCGTCCGCCAAGCCCAAAGAATGGGATTCGTACAATTACTGGTCCAACACTCCCAAGTTTGCCGTCTCATACCTGAAAGCGATGTACGGCGATGCGGCCAAAAAGGAAAACGATTGGGCCTTCCACTATCTGCCCAAGATTGACCGCAAGTTCTCCTGGGTGGAGCAGTGGGACGCCATGTATGCCGGCAAAGTCAAAGGCTTGTTGAGCTTTGGCATGAATGGCGTGGCCATTGGCCCGAACTCGCAGAAGAACATTGACGCCCTTAAAAAAGCCGACTGGCTTGTGGTCTGCGATATTTATCCGGAAGAGACCAGCAGCTTCTGGGAGTCTCCCGGCATAACGGCTGACGACCAGAAGAAAATCAATACGGTCGTCTATCGGTTGCCTGGCGCCGGTTTTGCCGAGAAAGACGGTACCTTCGTCAACTCCGCCCGCTGGCTGCAGTGGAAGTGGGCTGCCCTTCCCACCCCCGGAGATGCCCGCCTGGATCAGGCGATCCTGGCGCAGATCTTTCTGAAAGTGCGCGAATTGTACAAGAAAGACGGCGGCAAGTTCCCGGATGCAATTTTGAACGCAAGCTGGGCTTACACCACTCCCAATTCGCCATCGCTCGCGGAAGTGGCCAAGGAGATCAACGGCAAAGCGCTGGCTGACCTGCACGATGACAAGCAGACGCCCACGGACTGGAAGACTGGACAACAGCTTCCTGGCTTTGCCTGGCTGAAAGATGACGGTACCACTTCCTGCGGCAACTGGCTCTATTGCGGATCATGGCCGGACGCGGGCTCAGCTACTCAGCGCCGCGATCCCGC
>DATBCN010000502.1:0-8703 GCA_036270475.1 Candidatus Angelobacter sp.
CCAAAGCCGGTCACGTCAGTGGCGGCATGCACGGCGAACCTGCCGGACGTGGCCGCCTCCGCGGCGCGGGAGTTGAGCGTGGTCATGGAGTGAGTTGCGGCATCGATCCACGATTGCCGCGCCTTGCCCTGCTTGATGGCCGTGGAGATCACGCCTGTCCCCAGGCCCTTGGTGAGAATGAGCGCGTCAAGAATTTGCGCGTTGGAGTTGGTCCAGACCTTTTCCGGGTGGATCATTCCGGTAACGGCATAGCCGAATTTGATTTCCGGGTCGCGCACGCTGTGTCCGCCGATGACGGTGCAGTTGGCTTCCATCATCTTGGAAAGGCCGCCGGCAAGAATCTGCTGCAGGATGTCGAGATCGCCTTTGTCGGGGAAGCAGACAATGGCCAGCGCGCTCAGCGGCCGTCCGCCCATGGCGTAAACATCGCTCAGGGAATTTGCCGCCGCGATCTGGCCGAAGGTGTAAGGGTCGTCCACGATGGGAGTAAAAAAGTCCACGGTTTGCACCAGCGCCTGCGTGGCGGAAATTTTATACACTCCGGCGTCGTCGGCTGTGTCAAAGCCAACCAGAACGTTAGGGTCGTGTTGCCGGGCTAATTTCCCAAGCACCGTGTCCAGCGCCGCCGGACTCAGCTTGCTTGCTCAACCCGCGGCTTTTACCTGCTCGGTAAGACGAATTGTTTTGGCTTCTGCCATCTCAGCCATTTTAGAACATTGGGAAGAAGCAGTTGGCAAATAGCAATTGCCAATTGGCAATTCGCCCGAAAAACTTAAATCGCAACGGTCGCAACGGTCGCGAAGAAAATTGCCGGTCCAGCTTTTTTGGTGCTTTGCAGCCTTCGCGTCCTTTGCGGTAAAAATACTTGGCTGATTGCCGGTTGCTTCTTACAGCCTGAAACCTCGCACTTCCTGCATCTCCGGCAGCCGCGCAATCTCCAGCAACACATCTTCCGGCGCCGGAGAATCAACCTGCACCACCGAAACTGCGTCGGCGCCCTCATTTTCACTGCTTCGTCCCAGGGCAAAGTTGCCGATGTTTACGCCATGCCGGCCCAGCAATGTTCCTACTTTGCCAATCACGCCCGGAACATCGCGGTTGCGCAGATAAATCAAATTACCGCCCAGCGGCACTTCAATATCAATGGCGTCCACGCCCAGCAGCCGTAAGGATGTTCCGCGCAATACGCCGCCGCGCACCAACCGTTCATCTGACGTGGTCTTGAGCAGCACGGTGATTACATCCGCGGCGCTGCCGCTGGCTGCGTCGGCCTTCTTGCCTTCATGCACCTGAATGCCGCGCTCCTGGGCAATGGCGGCCGCGTTCACCACGTTGGCGCGTTCGGCCACGCGCTGGTTCAGCACTCCCTGGATCGCGGCGTTGCGGATCAGCTCGGTGTTCCATTCGGCAATGCGTCCGGTATAGCGGATGGAAATCTCCTGAATCGATCCCGATGCCGGAACAATGTTGGCCAGGAACGCGCCCAGCTTTTCCGCCAGGGCAATATAAGGCTGCATCTGCGTATATTGCTGATGGTCGATCGAGGGCATGTTCACGGCGTTCTGGATCACGCCTCGCTTCAGATACTCGCGCACCTGGCTGGCGATCTGCACGCCCACGGCGTCCTGGGCCTCATTCGTTGACCCGGCGATGTGCGGCGTGGCAATCACATTTTCCAGTGCCGGCAGCGGCGAATTTTTGGGCGGCTCTTCTGTAAAAACGTCCAGCGCGATCCCGCCAATCTGCTTGCTTATGAGCGCGGCGGCAACTGCCGCTTCATCAATCAGTTCGCCGCGCGCGCAGTTAATAATGCGCACGCCCTTCTTCATTCGCGCCAGCGATTTTTCATTGATCATGCCGCCGGTCTGTGGTGTGAGTCCCACGTGCAGCGTTAAATAGTCTGCCGCGCCAAGCACCTGGTCAAGCTCTGCCAGTTGGATCCCCTGCTCCCGCGCCAGTGACGCGGAAACAAACGGATCATGGGCCAGCACCTTCATGTCAAAAGCCTGGGCCCGCCGCGCCACCTCCATGCCAATGCGTCCCAGTCCAACAATGCCCAGCGTCTTGCCGCGCAACTCCGTGCCTTGCAGTGATTTCTTTTCCCATTTGCCCGCGCGCGTGGTGGAGTCCGCCCGGCACAGATGGCGCGCCATTGCCAGCATCAACGCAATGGTATGTTCCGCCACCGCCACCGCGTTCGCGCCCGGAGTGTTCATTACCGCAATGCCGGCCTTGGTGGCGGCTTCCAGGTCAATATTGTCCACGCCCACGCCGGCGCGTCCAATCACGCGCAGCTTGCGCGCGCCACGCAGAATTTGTGCATTCACATCCACCGCTGACCTTACGATCAGCGCATCGGCGTCCGGCAGAGCAGCCTCCAGCCCGCCCGCAAGCTGGTCATGCGTCAGGACAGTCCAGTCTGCTTCGTCTTTCAGAAGTTGCACGGCGTTAGCGGCAACTTTTTCTGCGATGACTATCTTCATTCTTTGTCGCTCCGCTCCAAACCGCCAGAAAGTTTCCTCTCACAAACTCGCTTCTGCTCCTGCATCACGCCGCTCAGCGCGCAAGTCGGCTTCGCGGCTTGTCTTGCATTCTTTGTCGCTCCGCTCCAAACCGCCAGAAAGTTTCCTCTCACAAACCCGCTTCTGCTCCTGCATCACGCCGCTCAGCGCGCAAGTCGGCTTCGCGGCTTGTCTTGCATTCTTTGTCGCTCCGCTCAAAACCGCCAGAAAAGTCTTCCTCTCACAAACCCGCTTCTGCTCCTGCATCACGCCGCTCAGCGCGCAAGTCGGCTTCGCGGCTAATACTGCTATTTCGCCGCCACGGCTGGAATCGTTGTTTCCGCATAAACCTGTTGCGCCGCCCGCAGGCCGGCGCCCAGATCAATTGGCCTTCCCATCCCTGCCAGCACTTGCTCCAGCGCTCCAATCGCGGCAATCGTATCCAGATAATCGTAGTAGCCAAGATGCGCGATGCGGATCATCTGGCCCTTCATCTCACCCTGTCCGTTGGCCACGATTGCGCCAAATTGATTGCGGAATGCTTTGACGATGTCGCTGGAATCCACTCCGTCCGGCGAGGCAATTGCCGTAAGCGCGGCTGCCGGTGAACTGGCGGAGAATAGTTTTAGTCCCAGCGCTTTGGCCGCTGCGCGCGTCATGGCTGCCGCGGTTTCCGCGTTGTCCACCAGTAGCTTGCGTCCCGCCGCCAGATCGCCTCCGCCCTGTTCACGGATATAGTCCAGCGCTGCTGCCAATGCCGCTACCAGCGCGGTTGCAGGCGTATATGAAGATTCGCCCTTGGCGCCGTTCTTTCTTTCTTTGCGCAGATCAAAGTAGTAGCGCGGATTTTTTGTTGTCTCCATGCGCGCCCATGCACGATCACTCACGGAGCAGAAAGCCAGACCCGGCGGGATCATCACAGCTTTTTGCGAGCCCCCAATGAGCACGTCAATGCCCCAACCGTCCACGTCAAAATGTGTTGTGCCCAGGCCGGTGATGGCGTCCGCCACCAGCAACGTGTCAGTTCCCTTCAGCAGCCGCGCGATTCCCTCAACATCATGCCGCACGCCAGTCGAACTCTCGGTAGCCTGTATAAAAAGCACGCGATGGTCCGGTGTGAGCTTCTCGCGCACTTGCTGCGTCGTTACGCTCTCACCGTAAGGAGCGCGTACTGTCTCCAACTGGCAGCTATAGGCTTTGGCCAGGCCTTCCCAGCGTTCACCGAACTTGCCTGCTGAAACCACCAGGACCTTGTCGCCGGGCGAGGTCAGGTTGGCCATGGCTGCTTCCATGGCGCCGGTGCCGGAGGCCGTAAACATCACAACATCGTTCTTTGTGCCGGCAAACGTTTTCAAATCCGCCAGCACCTTGGAATAGATCGCGCGAAATTCCGCGGTCCTGTGGTGCATGGTGGCGGCGGCCATGGCGAGCTGCGCCGAAGGCAAAAGCTGCGTTGGACCCGGAGTAAAAAGACGGCCTTTACGAATCATTTTGATTGTTCCTGTATTTGAATTTCTGTCATTGTTTTAACCAGATCATTGTTTAACAGATCAAATGTTTAACCAATCAATGACTAGCCAGATCAATCTTGTTGAAATCCGCGGGACGGGCAGAAAGAGTTTGCGCGCCGTGTCTCAACAACACCACGCTGGCGGCCGGATCGTTCGCGTTTTGTACCACCAACAGAGCGTCGCCATCGGAAGGAAACTGTGGAGCAGCCGACATCCATTGTATCTTTGCCAGTGTGCTCTTGGGAATCCGCGCCAGAACGTCGAGTTGCGGAAAGATGGCGTCATAAGCAACCGTTCCTTTTGCCATCATGCTTACGCGCTTTCTGCCAGCGGCATCCACCAGAAAGTATGCCGAGTCGACTGCCGTTCCGCGGCCGCTAAAATCTCCCATGATGTGGCCGGAGGGATCCAACCGCCGCTCGCGCAGAAAGCGCAGCGCCGAAATGGAAAAATCCTCTGCGCCGGCAACGTGCCAGCCTTGTAATTGCTGCAAACGGGAAACGTCAGCTGGCATTACGCCTGATGCCTTCATCAAATTCACGCTGGCGTTCGCTCCAACAGGATTGCTGTAAGGCTGCGTGAAGAGCAAAGCAACCAGACATGCCAGTCCGCCGGCCAGGGCAATTCTTACCGGCCAACTGCTGCCGCGTGGCGGCAGCGGATCAACCTTGATCAAGTCAGCGCCCGGCATTTCCGCCAGGCCATTTGCCAGCGCAAGCATGGATTGCAAATGGTCAAAAACGTGGTTTGCCGTAAATGGAGGTATGGTCAATTCACTCAGCTCAATGGTGCGGTCTTTGATCGAGAGTCCCGTCTGGCTTGAGCAGCAAAGTTGTTCCAGGCCCGCCTTGATCGTGGTTCCAGCCGTGAGCATCCTGATCTCCGTGGGATGGTCGGTCCTGGCGTTGAATCTCCTGTCCAGCGCCACGCTGCCCGTCCGGATGAGCGTGCCGCCTTCACTTTCAGTAGTAATGGGTTTTGGCGTCAGAAAAAGATTTATCTCTGCCGGCACGCGCATTTGAATATCGAGTCCCGGAGTGTCGACACTGTGCGAAAAGCGGACAATCGTAGGGCGTCCGCCGTAGTGACCCTCAATCAACACGTCACTGCGTTCGCGCACCGGCTGCGTTTTCAGCAATTCGGCTATCTGCAACACGTCCGGCTGGATTGCTCTGTAGCCCAGAAAGACCGCGAACCTCCGGACCCAATAGACGACAATCCCCACAATGCCCACGATGATGGCGATATTCAGGATAAGGGCCAGCGGCTGCATGCTTTCTCCGGGAGGATTAGGCCAGATGATACTTCGGCGGCGCAGCGGGAATCAATTGTGCAAGATTTGGCCCAACCCTTTGGCAATTGCCGCAGCTTATAATCGTCTTTCTTTCTTGAGAGAGGTATTCCAAAAAATGGGAATCAGTGAACAGATCCAAAAAGACATTGTTGACGCCATGCGTGGCCGCGAAGAATTGCGTCTTTCCACGCTGCGCATGGTCAAAGCCGCGCTCAAGAACAAAGAGGTGGATAAGCGCGCCCCGCTTGACGACAAGGAGGCGCAGCAGGTGCTCGGCACGCTGATCAAGCAACGGCGTGATTCCATTGAAGCCTTCACCAAGGGCGGCCGCCAGGAACTGGCTGACAAGGAAGCGGCGTAGATCAAGCTGATTGAGAACTATTTGCCTAAAGCCATGGGCGAGGACCAGATCGCTGAAGCTGTAAAAGCCACCATCGCAGAAATGGGTTCACCCACCATGAAAGATATGGGTACGGTAATGAAGAACGTAATGGCCAAACTCCAGGCCACCGGCGCCCGCGTGGAAGGTAAAACGGTAAGCGAGTTGGTAAAGAAGGGCCTGGGTGGATGAAGTCCACGCGACAACCCGGAAAAGCAAATTCTGTTGTGTCGGGTTGTCCATTTCTTTGGGTAGCGCACGTTTCTTTTCGGTGTCGCCACTCCTCATGTCATCCCATTTACGTGGGCCATCTGAAATCCACCGCTGGGTCATTGTCCCTTGGTGTTTAGCACTCTCATGGTCTTGCTGCCAAAGTGTGGAGTTGCCTTACAAATTACTTGCGCTGGAAAACCAAACTGCCGATACTGCACTCATATTAAGTAAGAGTTCCCCAATTTGCTGAAGTTTATGCCGGAGCGTGACGGGCTTTTTCTCTGGCGTGAACGTTGTGGCGCAGGGAAAAGGGGTGATGAGGTGATAGCTGAATCGAATCCGCTCCAGCGGTTTTTCAAGGAAGTAGTTGAACGGAACTATGATGAAGTCGGCTTGCGCAGCTCTGAAGTGCATGCTTACGTAGCCAACCTGCTCGCTGAATTCTGCGAAACGGAAACACTCTACAAGATCAAAAATGCTGATGGCCGTCCTTTGTGCGATGTGGGCGAGATGTTGCTTGAGTCGGATCCGGTGTATGGGCCAGCGCCGTCCTTTGACCGCGAGCGCCAGGTGCGCAAGCACATTGGCGACTATTCGCTGTTCTTTACCGGCATGTTTCCGCGGGGACTCAACCACTACCGCTTGCGCCGGACGCGGATGGAAGGGCTGATCGACTTTGTGAAGGCGGGCAAAGAGAGCTACTACATTGTTTCAAAGTTTGAGCATTTCGAATATGCGCGGGTGGCCCCGCTGTTCCGCAAAATGTCACAGGAGTTTGAGCGTCTGGTTTACGGCTTGAATCAGGTCAAAAATGAATTGGAAGAGATGCAGCATCCCATCACGCGCCAGACGAAGGAATTCCTGATGTAGTCGCTTAAAAAAAGATTGGCGTTAAGCAAAGGGCATGTCTGCGGATTGGGCGTGCCTTTTTGTCGTTTAGCGCCGCTGCCACGCCAGCCGCAATCCCAGACCAATAAATACCAGGCCAGTGAACCATTGCTGCAGGCGGGCCAACCGTTCATTGCGTCGCAACAACTCACCCAGTGTGCCGCCGGCATAAGCGACAGCCAGATTTACCAGCGTCCCGCCGATGTTGAATATCAAACCCAGCACAAGGATTTGTAACGCCACGTTGCCGCGATGCGCGTCAATGAACTGCGGCAAAAAAGCCAGAAAGAAGATTGCGACCTTGGGATTGAGCACGTTCGTGATTGCGCCCTGGCGGAAGATGCTGGCCAGGCTCTCCGGTTTGAGCTGCTGCGATGAGAGATTGCTTCGCTGGGCGATCATCCGGACTCCCAGATAGACCAGGTAAGCCGCGCCGGCATATCGCACCACGTTAAACGCTATTGGCGAAGAGCGCAGCAACGCGGCAATCCCAATGGCAGCAGCCAGAATGTGGACCCAGCACCCCACAAAGACGCCGAGGGCGGAGACCATTCCGGCTTTGCGTCCCTGTCCAACGCTGCGGCCTATCACATACAGCATGTCTGGCCCGGGCGCGATATTGAGCATGAAGGCTGCGAACAGGAAGGTGAAGAAAGCGGCTTTTTCAGGCATGGCAATCTCTGTTCTTATATTTTGTATTTTGCGGTAGGATGCGCCGTGGCCTTCTCTGGATAGAAAATAATTTCATCAATCTCGCGTAAGTAGTCCAGGAAAAGTTGAAATAATGCAGGTTAGACTGGACATGAAAGTGAATTGTAAATGCGCCTGACGTCGCTGCTCGGCTTTATCGCCGGAATATTGACCACCGTCTCCTTTGTGCCCCAGGTGCTTCACGCCTGGCGGAGCAAGAGTTGCCATGATCTCTCCTGGGGAATGTTGATCACGTTTTCCGGCGGCGTGGTGCTCTGGCTGGCCTACGGCCTGCGCCTGTGGGCCATGCCTATCATCGCGGCCAACGCGGTGACACTGGCGCTGCTGATAACGATTATGGTTTTGAAGGTCCGCTACGCGGGCCGCTGATCCGTTCATGAATCGCCTTTCCCTTCGCATGACGCGCGGAAAAATCCGCTAGAATATTGAGTGAACTCGCACCACTCTATTCTGCTTTTTCTTGCCGCTGCCGCTGGTGGCACCGTAAATTCCGTGGCCGGAGGCGGCGGGTTCATCGCTTTTCCGGCGTTGCTTTTCTCCGGCGTGCCTTCCATCAACGCCAATGCAACAAGCACCGTTGCGTTATGGCCGGGGACACTGGCTTCCACCGGCGCTTATCGCAAAGCTTTGAGCCCGGAGCTGCTGAAGCGAATTCTGCCGCTGGTGATCATCACGTTTCTGGGCAGCATCGTAGGGTCCATTCTTCTGCTCAAAACGCGGCAGACCACCTTTGATAAGTTGATTCCCTGGCTGCTCCTGGCAGCCACTTTGCTGTTCAGCTTCAGCGGCAAGGTGACTGGATGGATCAATCGCCACCATTCTGAAGGCGGGCCTTCCGCCATGCGCGTCATCGGGGTAACGCTGTTGCAGGCGTGCGCGGCCGTTTATATCGGATACTTCGGCGCAGGCGTGGGAATCGTGATGCTGGCCTTGCTCGCAATGATGGGCATTGAGAACATTCACAGCATGAACGGCCTCAAAACGCTGCTGGCGACGTGCGGCAATGCCGTGGCGGTGACCGTGTTCATCATCGCCGGAGCAGTCTTCTGGCGGGAGGCGCTGGTAATGATCTTTGGCGGAGCGCTTGGCGGTTACCTCGGCGCATGGTACGCCCAGAAAATGAGCCCCAGGACCGTGCGCTACGTGGTGATCGCCATAGGGTGCGGTATGACGGCCTATTTCTTCTGGCGGGTTTACCTGCGAACT
>DATBCN010000503.1:0-2336 GCA_036270475.1 Candidatus Angelobacter sp.
GAATTCTGCCCATCTCTGTGTAATCCGCGTTGTTTTATCCGGCGTCGATCCGCAGTAGGATTTTGCTTATTTTTCCGATTTCGGCGATGACGCGCGATCACGGCGATTGCAATCGGCATTTGACCGACTGAATGGCCATTCAATAGACTTTACCCCGGTATTCAAAATCGCGGCAGGCGGCGCTTTAAATCTGCGGTCGAGCAAAACGTTTGCTAATCAATCAAAGAGAGAATCCCATGAGCGATCTGGTCCAACTGACAAAAGACAACGACATTGCCATCATTATGATCAATAATCCTCCGGTCAACGCGCTGAGCCCGGGAGTGCCCGAGGGCATCTCAGAGGCGATTGAGCAGATTGATAAAGACACCACGGTGAAGGCGGCGGTGATGATTGGCGCGGGCAAGACTTTTGTGGCTGGCGCGGACATCAAAGAGTTCGGCAAGATGACCTCCGGCAAGACGCGGGGCGGCATTCCATTTGTCCCGCTGCTCAGCCGCATTGAGGATTGCAGCAAGCCGGTGGTGATGGCCATCCACGGCACCGCGTTTGGCGGCGGCCTTGAGCTGGCGATGGCGGGGCATTATCGCGTGGCCGCGCCCGCGGCGCTGGTCGGTCAGCCTGAAGTGAAGCTGGGCATTATTCCCGGCGCAGCCGGCACACAGCGCCTTCCTCGCCTCGCCGGGGTAGCCAAGGCGGTGGAGATGTGCGCCGACGGTAATCCGATCAAAGCGAAAGAAGCACTCGCGCTTGGCATCGTGGACAAGCTGATTGAAGGCGACCTGCTCAGCGGAGCTGTGGCTTTTGCCCGCGAGATCGCCGGCAAGCCCGCGCGCAAGACGCGTGAGCGCAATGGGAAACTGGGAACGCCGGAGCATAATGCACCGATCTTTGCCGCCGCGCGCGACGCCGCCCGCAAAAAAGCCCGCGGCATGATGGCCCCGCTGGCCGCCATTGACGCGGTTGAAGCCGCCACCAAGCTTCCGTTCGACCAGGGCGTTGAAGCCGAGCGCAAGCTGTTTACCGAATGCCTGTTCTCTGATCAATCAAAGGCCATGATTCATGTCTTCTTTGGCGAGCGCGAAGTAGCGAAGATCCCCGATGTCCCGAAAGAGACGCCGATCATCCCTGTAAACTCTGCAGCCGTCATCGGCGCCGGAACGATGGGCGGCGGGATTGCCATGAACTTTGCCAATGCCGGCATCCCCGTACTGCTGAAAGAGACAGACCAGGCAGCGCTCGATCGCGGCATGAACACCATCCGCAAAAATTATGAAAACACCGTGAAGAAAGGCCGCCTGACCCAGCAGCAGATGGACGACCGCCTGAAGCTGATCAAGCCCACGCTCACGTACGACGGCTTTGAATCCGTCGACATGGTGGTGGAGGCTGTGTTTGAAGGCATGGCGCTGAAGAAACAAATCTTCGGCGACCTGGACAAGATTTGCAAAAAAGGCGCGATCCTGGCCAGCAACACCTCAACCCTCAGCATTGATGAAATTGCTTCCGCCACGTCGCGGCCGGAGGCGGTGATCGGGACGCATTTCTTCAGTCCGGCCAACGTCATGCGCCTGCTGGAACTGGTGCGCGGCAAAGTCACCAGCAAGGAAGTGATTGCCACATGCATGCAGCTTTCCAAAAAGCTGGGGAAGATCGGCGTGCTGGTGGGCAATTGTCGCGGCTTTGTCGGCAACCGCATGTTTGGCCCGTATCGTCGTGAAGCCCAGTTCATGATGGAAGAAGGCGCAACCGTGGAAGCGATCGACAAAACGATGTATGAATGGGGTATGGCGATGGGCCCGCTCGCGGTCGGCGACTTGGCTGGCTTAGATGTTGGATGGCGCATCCGCAAGGAATTTAAGCATCTGGAAAAGCCCGGTGTGCGGCAGCCGCTGTCCGAAGACAAGCTCTGCGAGATGGGACGCTACGGCCAGAAAACCGGCGCAGGCTGGTACAAGTATGACGAGAACCGCCGCGCCATCGTTGACCCGGAAGTGGAAGCGAACGTTCGCAAGTGGGCGGCTGATGCGGGCATCCAGCAACATGCGATCTCCAAAGAAGAGATTGTTGACCGCCTGCTCTATGCCCTGGTCAATGAGGGTGCGCGCATTCTGGAAGAGGGCTATGCTTTGCGAGCCGTGGATATTGACATCATCTACCTCAACGGCTATGGCTTTCCGGCTTTCCGCGGCGGACCGATGTGGTACGCCGATACAGTTGGCCTGAAAAAGGTCTATGAACGCATCCAGCAATTCCATCAAGAACACGGTGAACTCTGGGAACCGACGCCGCTGTTGAAGCGTCTGGCGGAAGAAGGCAAGGGCTTTGCCGACTTT
>DATBCN010000504.1:0-5254 GCA_036270475.1 Candidatus Angelobacter sp.
GCAATCGCACACCGGAAAAAGACGAGTGCGATACCTGTTCGCCATTCCTGATGCGCCAGATTGACGTGATTAAGCCGAAAGTGATCGTGGCGCTGGGCGCGGTGGCGGCCAAAAACCTGCTGGCCGTGAGCGACTCCATGGCCAACCTGCGGGGACGCTGGTATGACTTTAGAGACTCGAAACTGCTGGTGACCTATCATCCCGCGTACCTGCTGCGCGATCCCAGACAAAAGAAGGAAGCGTGGAAAGACCTGCAGATGGCGATGAAGTATCTGGGATTGAATCCGCCGGCCAAAGCTCCGCAGGAATAAGCGAAAGCCCGGCAGGGAATAGACCCGGAACAACAGTCTAATGGAAGGCAGCCAGCGGAGAACTCTCCTACCGCGAGTGATCGCAGAGAGGGCCCCATTTTTCGCCGGCTGCCTGCAGGGTGTTAAATACCGAGCCAGCCCATCCTAGCATCTTTGACTATTAAATCAAAACAGGCGATAGGTAGTAACTATAAGCCGTATTTCCCTGATGGCTGGGCAAGTGTGACAAGATGGCAACCGGATTTTTTAGTGGTTGCCTTGAGCCCGAACGTCTTCCCGTACAATATTCTTATCGCTCATGCCGACCTTCTGTGATGTAGCCCTGCCGGTCCCGCTGGACATGGCATTTACCTATAAGATCGCCGGCCAACAGCCCGTGGTCGGAGGGCGCGTACTGGTCCCGTTCAGAGCGGAGCGGCTATCCGGAGTGGTTACGGCGCTGCATGATCGCACGCCTTCCATGCAGGCAAAAACGGTGTTGCAGGTGCTGGATACCGAGCCTGTGCTGGATGACGGGTTGATGAAACTGGGCCAGTGGATATCCACGTATTATCTTGCACCTATTGGCGACGTCTTCCGCGGCATGCTGCCGCTGGCCGCGGAGATAAAAAAAGCCAGGATCTACCGCATCACTGAAGCTGGATACGAAGCGCTGCATGCCTCGGCTACCGTGGGATCGTCGCGGCGTTCAAAGCAGGACATTGATACGCAGATGATCGAGTATGCCGTGCTGGATTACCTTTCCATGTCAGACGATGCTCTGGAGGGCACGATCCGCTCCGCCACTGGCGCAAACCGCCAGGTGTTGGACCTGATGCTGCGCAAGAAATGGATTGCCCGTGAAGACGCGTCTTCAGTCCGCGACGCAAGCCGGACAGTTCAGGTGGCCGTGCTCAAAGAGTTTGAACTTGTAAAACCGGCCGGCAAGCTAAATGACAACCAGCAGAAGATCATTGCATTCCTGCGGCAACAAAGCGGCAAAGCAATGGTGGAGCAACTGCGCACGCTGGATGTCCCGCGCACTACGTTGCAGACTCTGGTCAAGCGCGGCATGGTCGAACTGGTGGCGGAACCGGCTGAATTCAGCGTGAGCACGATGAAGAAGCGCGGGCCGGCGCATCTGGATTTTATTTTTAACGCGGAACAAAAAGCCGCGCTCACTGCGATTGACCGCTCCGTGGCAGAAGGAAAATTTTCCGTTTCACTGCTGCATGGCGTGACCGGGTCGGGCAAGACGGCGGTTTATCTTGCGGCGATGCAGGCAGTGCTGGAGTCAGGGCGCTCCGCGATTTTGCTGGTCCCGGAGATCGGACTTACGCCCGCTGCCGCCGCCAATTTGCATCAGGTGTTTGGCGATGAAGTGGCCATTCTGCATTCGGCGCTCTCCGCCGACGAACGCGCGGAGCAGTGGCACCGTATCCGTCGCGGAGAAGCGCGGATTGTTGTGGGCACGCGCTCGGCTGTGTTCGCGCCAGTGGCCAATCTGGCGCTGATCGTGGTGGATGAAGAACATGATAGCTCTTACAAGCAGGAGGAGACGCCGCGCTACAATGGCCGCGATGTAGCGGTGATGCGCGGCAAGCTGACGGGAGCAGCTGTGGTGCTGGCATCGGCAACGCCCTCGGTTGAGTCCTATCACAATGCCGAAGCAGGGAAGTACCGCTTGATACAACTCAAAGAGCGTGTAGAGCGGCGCCCGCTGCCCATCGTCGAATTGGTGGACATGCGGTCTGAGTTTCAGCAGACCGGCGAAGACCAGATATTCTCGCGGCAACTGATCCAGGAAGTGACAGACCGGCTGGACCGTGGCGAACAGGCCATGGTCCTGTTGAACCGCCGTGGATATTCGTCCGTGGTGCTGTGCCGTGCTTGTGGCGAGACGCTGCAGTGCAAGAACTGCAGCATCGCCATGACCTTCCACAAGGCCGCGCATCGAATGGAGTGCCATTACTGCAGTTACCGGCAGGCCGTGCCGAAGCGTTGCCCCAAGTGCGCCAGCGAGCACATTTATTTCCTGGGTACCGGATCGGAGAAGGTGGAAGAGCGCCTGCACGCCGCGTTTCCCCAGGCGCGGATTGGCCGCCTGGACCGCGATACCGTGCGCAATCGCCACGACTTTGAAAACATGCTGAACAAATTCCACGCCGGCGAGATCAACCTGTTGGTAGGCACACAGATGATCGCCAAGGGGCATGATGTGCATGGCGTAACGCTGGTGGGCGTTGTTGGCGCCGACTACGCGCTTGGCTTTCCTGATTTTCGCGCCGCGGAACGCACATTCCAATTGCTTACGCAGGTGGCTGGACGCGCTGGCCGCGGTGAAACGCCGGGCAAGGTGGTGCTGCAGACTTACTATCCTGACCACTATGCGATCCAGTTTGCCCAGCAGCATGATTATCTCGGCTTCTATGAAAAAGAAATCCGCTTCCGCAAATGGATGCATTATCCTCCGTTCTCCGCGCTGGCCAATGTGCTGGTGCGCAGTGACAAGCTGGAGCAAACGCTGCGCTGGACCGGACAGCTTGGCAGATGGTTTGAATCCACGCGCAATGAAGGTGTGCGCGTGCTGGGCCCATCCGTTGCGCCCATCATGCGATTGAAGCGCGACTATCGTTATCACTTCATTCTGAAAGCAGCGAGCCGCGAGAAACTCAATGCGTCGCTCAGGCGCATGCTGCAATTTGCCGACGGCGAAAAAATCCCCCGCACCAATGTGATCGTGGATGTGGACGCGCTTTCATTGTTGTAAAGCCGCGGCTACCGCGGCGCGAAGCCCGCCGGACGGAATGATGAATGATGCGATGTCCAACGCGGAACTCAGCAATTCACGAGCATTTCAATTTATATATGCGACCGCAATCTCTCAAGCAATAGCACCGCTCATTTTGCCGGTTGTGCCTGTTGTTGGCGCTCCGCGCGATTATGTTCCAGCTCCTTGTCCAGCCCGTGATCGGGAAAGGGCGCGGGAATAAACGTGAGCGCCAGCATAATAAGCGCAAAGACCGCCAGCACGCGGCGCTTGGCGTCAAGCGGCGGAAACAATGGCACGTCTGGATGGCGGCTGCCGGTAAAGCGCAGCACTATCGCCCACAAGAGCCATCCTGCCCAGCAATACCAGCTCAATGGAAGCAAAATCAATATGCTCAACAAAGAGATGGGGCGGTGCAGCCGGGGATTTACGGCAAAAATAATGTGGCCGCCATCAAGCTGGCCACCGGGCAGCAGGTTAAGGGAGGTCGCCAGCATTCCCACCCAAGCCGCCATGGCCACAGGATGAAGGTACAGTCCGCTGACAGGCATTTGTGCAATGGTGCTATGGCTGCCCAGCGTGGCCATGGTCCAATGCGCCAGTTTAAATATGAGCGGCAGACCAAGCGCCATGGTGTTGCCGGCGGCGGCATTGGCAGCCGCGTCTCCAGTGAATGGCTTGGACGCCAACAATCCGAAGATCAACACTGGGATCGCCACCACAAAGCCGGCAATCGGCCCGGCAATGCCAATATCAAAAAGATCGGCGCGGCTGCGGATGGGCGACTTGATGCGGATAAAAGCGCCCAGCGTCCCAATCAAAGTAGGCGCGGGAATAAAAAATGGCAGCGTGGCAAAGACTTTTCTCCGCACACAAAAAATGTAATGTCCCAACTCATGCGCCGTCAAAATTCCCAGCAGGGAAAATGAGAACGGCGCGCCCAGCGCAAGTACGCTGCGCCAGTTCTGAAAGGCCCAAATCCAGGGAAAGTAATCTTCTTCCTGGGAAAACAGTCCCAGGTTTTTGTTAAATGTCTCTTGCATGGAAGCCCCAATGCAGAGCGTGGTAAGGACCGTGGCCAGAAAAAGCAGCGCATGCAGCCAATAGCGCCGGCGCGGCGGCTGGACCACTACGACCCTGATCTCATTTCGTTCAGGATCAAAAACGTGGTATTCCTGCGGTGGAGACTGGGTGTCCGGCATGAAGCAATAAGCCCTGAGATCTTTGCTGCCTTGGCCGCGCCAATGCATTCAGCGGCGCGTCAGCGGTCAACGGCCTTAGTCGATGGACTGCAACTCCTTGCCCGGTTTAAAGCGCACGGCCTTTCCCGGAGGGATGTTGACCTCGGCGCCGGTCCGCGGATTGCGTCCAATGCCGGTCTTGCGCGGACGCACATTAAAAACGCCAAATCCGCGCAACTCAATCCGCTCGCCCTGGGCCAGCGACTTCTTCATGCTGTCAAACACCGTCTCTACGGCCAGCTCAGCCTTGGTTTTGGTTATACCGGTTTTGTTGACCACTTCGTTGATGATATCGAGCTTTATCACGGGTCAGCTCTCCTCAAAATTCCCAGAAAAGGCGTAACTTATAGATGCTATTGGACTTTTACGCATGTTGTCAATGGAGCAGTTTCGCCTATAAGATGGCTTCTTTGTCGCTCCACAAAATCCCCCAAAAACCCGAGGAAACCTGTTGCATGGCAATCAAAAGTGACCGCTGGATCCGCCGTATGGCCCAGGAACATGGCATGATCAGCCCTTTCAATGACCGCCAGGTGCGTGAAGGCGTTATTTCTTATGGCGTTTCCTCTTACGGATACGATCTGCGCGTCGCCGACGAATTCAAGATCTTTACCAACGTCAATTCCGCCATTGTCGACCCCAAAAACTTTGATGAACGCTCTTTCGTCAACGTCCAGGGCCCGTTCGTGCTCATTCCACCGAACTCTTTTGCCCTGGCGCGGTCCGTTGAGTACTTCAAAATCCCGCGTGACGTGCTGACCATCTGCGTCGGCAAATCTACCTACGCCCGTTGCGGCATCATCGTCAACGTAACGCCCTTTGAGCCGGAGTGGGAAGGCTTTGTCACTCTTGAAATCTCCAATAGCACGCCGCTGCCTGCCAAAATCTATTCCAATGAGGGCCTTTGCCAGATCCGGCTCAAAGGGCGTTACGTTGACGATGATGCCGCAACG
>DATBCN010000505.1:0-1947 GCA_036270475.1 Candidatus Angelobacter sp.
TTAACTTTACGTCTACCCCCTGGCGCGGCAGTTGCACCGAGGCGCGCGTAACGCCGGAAGACGTGGAAGGCAACGAGATGCGCTCTTCACCCGCTGAGGCATTCACCGGCAATGCGACGTCGAGCAGAAGCACGGCACGTCCGGCATGCGCGAGCACAGCAGACAACTGGTTGGAGCTTTTTCCCGGGCCGCCGGAAACAAGCGATACGAGCTTGCCATCAAGCCGGGCCTCGCGGACCAGCAGACCGGAGGGCACGGGCACGCGGACCCAACCATCTTTCAGCACATCCACGGTAAGGCTGGCGCGGCCCGTGGCCAGCTCGCCGGCAATGCGCAGATCGTAATCGACGCGGGTGAGCGTGGCGTCCACCGGCGGAGGTTCGGGATCGCGCTCCGTGGGAAACGCGTGGGCGCGGAGGGTGTGGTATTCGTCCACGGAGATGACGACCCAGCCGGGCGAGTGAGACAAATCCGCGGAAAGCTGGGGTGCGGGGGTTTGTGCGGTTGCAGGCAGCAAACACGATGCCAGCAAGAGCAAACCTGCCACGGAGGCACGGAGACACGGAGAAATCCGAAATGTGTAAAACATCGCCGCACTCTGCGACGAATCAGGCTGACGGTTAAGTGGTTGGTTTGGTTTTGAAGACCATGTAATGGAAAACGATTTTGACCTTCTCATGGAGAATGCCTCTCATTCAGACGAATCTATGGGGACACAATTTGCGCAGCCGGTGGGGGAGGACGGCTGTTCGGTGGGGACACAACTGCTCTGGCCGCGAACAGAAGTCGGAAAGCGTGGTTCAGCATCTGGTCAAATGTGCTTCCCGGCCTTCGGCCCACTGGTGGTCGCTAGAGTAAGAACGAAGTAGCTGGATTTCTTGCGGGGAAAATTTTTGTTATTTTGCAGGTTGGCGATCCAATGTATCCATTTTTGTGGAGTAAAGCCCCCCAAAAACAATATATATTTGCAGCCCTTTCCTGATATAAACTTGACCAACTGTAGATTCCAATTGATTGAAATGGAGAGTTCATGGCTGAGAGCATTATCGTGAACGCGCTTGAGGCGCGATCAAAATTCGGCAAACTCCTTCAGCGCATTGACACTGAGGGCCGCTCTCTGGTGATAGAAAAGCGGGGTACTCCCCGTGCCGTGCTGGTCAGCATTCAGAACTATGTGCGCCTTGCAGCTCCAGAACCCGAGGTGCTGCGGGCCATTGGCGAAGAGTCAATTCAAAAGGCCACCAATACCCTCAGTTCGCGGCGGATCGATCAAATTATCCGGGCGGCCCGCAAAAACAAAAAGAAAACCAGGCGTGGATGATTCCGCTCCGCCTGGTGATCGATACCAATGTGCTTGTTTCCGCGGTCCTCAAGCCGGATGGATTGCAGCGCACGGTGTTCCTACTGGCAACAACCAAACCGGCCCGATGGTATGTCTCAGAGGCGATCATGGAAGAATATGCTGCTGTGCTGGCGCGCCCTGAATTGAAGATCCGTAAAAGCCTTCGTTTGCAATTCATTCAACTGATCAAAAATCATGCCTACTCGGTTGCTCCATCCAGCTTGCCGCAGATTACGGCTGATCCTGATGACAATATGTTTGTGGAATGCGCGGATGCCGCCCGTGCAGACTATCTGGTGACGGGCAATCTGCGGCACTTCCCTAGGTTCTGGAAGAAGACCAAGATTATTGATTCGCGGGAGTTTTTAAACATCGTGGCGCCTCACCTGACCTGATGAGAGTACGTATTTCCGCCAAAAATCACACTGATCCCTAATTTCTTCCGCGCTTTCCACAGCCCTCTTCTTGTATAATTGATCGTGCATCGCAATAGGTTCCACGGCCACTGGCAAAAGCCACTTCTGAGCCGGGGAGCAGAACCCCCAAAAATCACCTGTACGAACTTACAAAACCCTAATCAATCCCTTCGTGCGAGGAGTCCATGG
>DATBCN010000506.1:0-5204 GCA_036270475.1 Candidatus Angelobacter sp.
CATCGCCGCCAAGAAGTGGGCCAGCGGGCCGGAGCGAACTTTGCGGGTTCGACCCGACACGCCGCAAACCACTGCGGGCAATCAGTGAACCGGCTGCACGCCCAGCGCGCGATCTAAATCTGCTGTCTGAAATACCACGCCATCTTTTACCACTGTCTTTATGCGCCGGATATCACTGACATGAGTAACGGGATCGCCATCCACCAGAATCACGTCCGCTTTGAGTCTTATCTTTATAGATATCAGATATTTGCAATTCAGATATTTGAGCTTCGATATTGAACTACGGTCATAGCACTACCCGTCATTGCACTGTCCGTTTAGACGGATTGAGTTACTCTTCGGGTAGCTCAGCTACGGCAGCCGCGCTGCGGTTCGATGGCCTGGGCTTTTTTGGCGCGGTCACATAGGCATAAGGGTCAGCGGGAGGTTCAGGAGTTCCAGGTTCCTTGCGGAAGCCTCGCCCGAGCCAGGCAAGCATGCGATGAAGGATCCCATTCATAGAAAAGCCCATACAGCCACCCTTGCTGCTGCCGCAAAATCATAACATGTCTTGCCCTGCCCGGCTTAAGTACCCGGCTTAAGTATATGATCTCTAATGTCTTTCCGGTAAAGCAAGGCAAGCATCAAGGCGGTACAAATAGGTGAAAATCCTGGGGCTTTCCGGGCGTCATCAACCCGGAAAGATGCGACAATAAACGAAGGGTTATCGATGCTCCTTTTCCGGTTCCCGGCACATCTAACAGAAAGACATCTAATAGTGAACGAATGACACAAAATCAAAATCTTTTCTTCCAGAAGTTTGGTATTACACCCAATGATCTTCAGCGTTATCTGGGCGAGGCCCTTTCTGCCGGCGGCGACTATGCGGACCTTTATTTCGAATATCTGACTTCCACCTCCATCAGCGTGGACGAATCGATCGTCAAATCAGCTTCTCAGGGTATATCCGCGGGCTGCGGAGTGCGCGTTCTGGCCGGCGAACGCACCGGCTACGCTTATACTGACGATCTTGCGCCGGAAAAGATCCTGCGCGCCGCCCGCACTGCCGCACTCATCGCCCGCGGCCCCGCCAAGAGCCCGGTGGAGGGCTTTAAGGAAAATACGGCGCACCATCTTTATCCAGTCGCTTCGCCTTCAGCGGATTCTGACATTGCCGCCAAACTCGAACTGGTCATGCGTGCCGACCGTGCCGCCAGGGCTTATGATCCTCGCATTGTTCAGGTGCGCAGCGGATACTTTGACGAGTTGCGGCAAATTCTAGTCATTGGTTCTGACGGTACTTTTGCCTCTGACGTGCAGCCGCTGGCGCGCTTTAGCGTTAGCTGCATTGCCAAGACGCCAGAGACATCTGCCAAGGGCGCTGCCGGTGGCGGCGGCCGCGTAGGCATTGATTACTTTCTTACGGAAAAAACGCCGGAGCATTTTGCCCAGGACGCCGCAAGGCAGGCCATTATTCAACTCGACGCGCGCGAAGCTCCCGCCGGTGAAATGGAAGTGGTCCTTGGGCCGGGATGGCCGGGAATCCTGCTGCATGAGGCGATTGGCCACGGCCTGGAAGCTGACTTCAACCGCAAAGGCACCTCGGCCTTCAGCGGCATGGTGGGCCGGCGTGTGGCTTCAGACAAATGCACCGTCGTGGACAACGGCACTCTGCCTTCGCGCCGCGGCTCCATCAATGTGGACGATGAAGGTTCGCCCACGCAGAACACCGTGCTGATTGAGAACGGCATCCTTAAGGGCTACCTGAGTGACAAGCTTTCTGCCCGGCTGATGGGCGTGCCGGATACCGGCAATGGCCGCCGCGAAAGCTATGAGCATATTCCCATGCCGCGTATGACCAACACTTACATGCTTGCCGGGGATGATTCGCCTGAAGACATTATTCGCTCCGTAAAGCGCGGCGTTTATGCCGTGAACTTTGGCGGCGGGCAGGTGGACATCACCAATGGCAAGTTCGTCTTCTCTGCCTCGGAAGCCTACATGATTGAGAATGGCCAGGTCACCGCGCCGCTCAAGAACTGCACTCTCATCGGCAACGGCCCGGACGCGCTGACCAAAGTTTCCATGGTGGGCAGTGATCTTCAGCTTGATGAAGGCGTGGGCACGTGCGGCAAAGACGGACAATCAGTTCCTGTAGGCGTGGGAATCCCAACCCTGAAGCTGGACAGCATGACCGTGGGCGGCACGGCCCGATGAGCCTGGTAAATCCAGCGATTTCTAAAACAGTGACCTGCACAGCGAGATAAAGACCCTGATGGCAACCCATACGCAAATCGTGAACGGAGTTGACGCAGATCTGCGCGATCTGGCAACCAGTGTTGTTTCCCGCGCAATCAAAGCCGGCGCCACGTCCGCTGAAGCCGTGGTGCGTGAAGGCTCGGAATTTTCCACCGTCGTCCGCATGGGAGACGTGGAGACGCTGAAAGAGTCAGGTTCACGGGCCATCGGTCTGCGGGTCTTTATTGGCCGGCGCACTGCCAGCACTTATTCCAGTGATTTCTCTCAAGATGGTATTGAGCGGCTCGTCAGCGGCGCATTGGACCTGGCGCGAATCACTTCAGAAGACGTTTATGCCGGTATTCCCGATGCGGACCAACTAGGCTCTTTGCCGGGCGATCTCCAACTCTATTATGACGATGTTTACTCGCTTCCGCCGGAGGAGCGCATTGATTATGCCCGCCGTGCGGAGCGCGCGGCCCTGGAAGCCGACGAGCGTATGAAGAATTCTGACGGTGGTTCATTTGACGCGGCCACGGGCTACAAAGTGCTGGCCAACTCGCACGGCTTTGTCGGCGAGTACCGGCGTTCTTACTGTTCCGTTTCAGCCGCGCCCATTGCGCAGGATGGTAGCGGCGCAATGCAGCGGGACTACTGGTTTTCCCTGGCTCGCACCATTTCAAAGCTGGAGTCCGCCGAATCCGTGGGACGCGAAGCCGCGCGCCGCACTCTGCGCCGGCTTGGATCACGCAAGATCGCGTCGACACAGGCGCCAATCGTTTTAGATCCCACAGTTGCAGGATCGGTCCTGGATAACATTTTTGACGCGGTGAACGGTGACGCTATTTACCGGCAATCCTCATTTCTGGCCAACAAGCTGGGAGAGAAGATCGCTGCCGCCAATATTACCGTGGTAGACGACGGAACCATTCCGGGCGGGTTTGGCACTGAACCGTTTGACGGTGAAGGCATTCCCACGCGGCGGACCGTGGTCATTGAAAACGGCGTGCTCAAATCCTACCTGCTGAACACATATACCGCGAAAAAGCTGGGGCTTAAGTCCACCGGTAACGCGTCACGCGGCCTGGCTGGAACGCCGGGCATTGGCTCGGGAAATTTCTTTTTGCAAAAGGGTGATCGTACTCCGCAACAGATTATTAGCGGCATCAAGCAGGGGCTTTATGTCTTCCAGTTCCTCGGCTTCGGCGTGAACATGGTTACCGGCGATTTCTCCCGCGGCGCCAGCGGATTATGGATCGAAAATGGCGAGCTGACTTATCCGGTTGAAGAAGTGACGGTGGCCGGAAATCTCAAAGACATGCTCAACAACATCTCTGAAATCGGCAATGACCTTGAGTTCCGCGGCTCCGTGGCCGCGCCAACCCTGCGCATTGACGGCATGATGATTGCCGGAGCATGATTGCCGGAGCATGATAATTGCCTGAGAATCACGCGCCCAGGGTTTTGTGGCTCCGTGAAAGCGGTTTAAAATCCCTCCATGGGCGATTCTGAGCAGGAACCGGTCTTTTCTCCATTCACCCAAGAACGCGAAAACAGAAACTGGACGCCGATGTTTGCCGGCGCGGCGCTCTTGCTGGTGATCGTGGTTGGCGCGGTTTTCTTGGCCCGCAGTGGAACTCCGGCGCCGGCCAATCCTGCCGACCATAATCTTGCCCGGCTTCAGATCGCCAACCTTCACATGGCCACGGCGGAAAACTTTGCCGGTGGCTCGGTGACATACATTGAAGGCAAAATCACCAACACTACTGACAAGCGGGTGACCGGCGCGAGCGTACAGGTGCTTTTCAAGAATGCTCTGGGCGAGACGGCACAGAAAGACACGCTTCCGGTCACGGTGCTCCTGCCAAATGTTCCTTACGTTGATTACGGCACCGTTGACCGTGCTCCGCTCGCTCCAGGTCAGGCCCGCGATTTCCGCCTCACGCTGGAACATGTCTCCACGGACTGGGATGGACAGGTTCCGCAGGTGAAGGTGGTTTCGATCGCGTATTAGCCTCAAAGCAATCGGCAAATAGCAACTATTCTAGCCACGCTAACCATGATGTTCCGCCTAAACTAAGACGCGCAACCGCGAGTTTGCATTCATCGATTTTCAATATCCGAGTGTTAACCGATTTGTCTAACAACCAACTGCCTAATTGTGTATGTGTGGACTGGTGGCCGTGGGATGCGCTTTCGGGGTAGTCCGGGCGGCCGTACCAACTTTCACGTTGAATGTGAATGGCAGCTTCTTGGGCGGATAGCAGGCATTGTTGTCGCAGGCCTGATATTTCAGTTCGCCATGGATCGTGTACGTCCCAGCAGAAGCCGCGGAGGGCGCAATGACCACGCCGCGGACGATAAAGTCGCCGGAATAAACGCTCAACTTGGTGCTGGGATCAAAGGGGAAGCTCATCAACTTGCCGGTGGGGTATTGCATTTTGCCCAGGGCAACTTCTCCGGGAAGGGAAAAATGCAGTTGCGTGGGGATCAGCTCTTCCGCCAGCGGCTGGCTGGAATTGATGTGATATGGATCTTGTACATGGAAGGTGAACTGCACCGGCGTGGAGTGTCCGGGCAAGACGGCGACATTGCTGGCTGAGACAAAGTTAACAAAGACGCGCCCTTGCGGGGCCGGCGCTTCCTGCGCGCACAGCAACGCGCCATTCAATAAGACCGCACATAAAGCAAACAACAACCGGTAAGATTTCATTCTGCTCCTGTGCTGCCTGGCGTCAGTTTCCCTGCTGCAGCGCCTTCTTGATGGCGTCTTCAATCACGGATTCGCTGGCCAGGCCAACCGTTTCATCCACTACCTTGCCTGAGCGATCAATGTAATAGGTGAGCGGCAGACGGTCGACGCCGCCGTAGAGGTCGCCAACTTTTTCCGTCCCTTTCAGGACCACGTAATTCACGCCCATTTTGTGGGCAAAGTCCCCGATCTCTTTGTCCTCGGTATCGTCCATGGCAACGCCAACAATCTG
>DATBCN010000507.1:0-1881 GCA_036270475.1 Candidatus Angelobacter sp.
GGGCGGCTACCGCCTGGAGACTGAAGTGACCGCGGCCGCGGGAACCGGGGTGATCGTGATCCAGACGGAAGAGCTGGACGAGCATTTGAACGCCACGGCGATTGCCATCAAGCTCTATACAAAAGAGAACACCAAAAAGCCGTTTTCTTCGCTCATGTGCCAGCTTGCCGCGGAGCAGATTGCGTGCAAATCCGGCGGCCAGGAATTGAACATTAACTCTGAGACCAACACGAAAGGCCCGATTCTGTTTGCCGTGACCAATCTTGAACATATTGATCTGGCATGGATGATGGCCGCGGCCATCAATCGCGCGCATCTGGAGGAAGGCACGGTCCAGGTGCCAACGCTTGTGCTGCAGGATGGCGAGGAAGCGCCGGAACTCAACCAGACGGACATCGATGTGCTGCACGCCGGCGCCCGGGAAACACTGGAGATTCGCGGCGTCAAGGTGCCGGCGCGGCGCTACAGCTTTGAAAATTCCCAGATCAAATGCTGGGTTGCCGATTCCGGCCTGCTGCTGAAGATGGAAAATGAAGACGGCACCGTGGTGGAACTGGCGAAGTTCAAGCAGTACAGGAAACTGGTTCCGGAGCTGCCGTAGAAGGTAAAGGCGAGGCCGACTTGCGCGCCGAGCCTGCTGCCACAAGCGCAGAACGACCTTCGCCGGAACGAAGACGTTGAGCGGTTGCGGAGCGGAGCGACATTTCAACCAGGCTTGAGGGCGAGGCCGACTTGCGCGCCGAGCCTGCTGCCACAAGTGCAGAACGATCTTCGCCGGAACGAAGTCGTTGACCGGTTGTGGAGCGGAGCGACATAAATAATGAAAACCAACGCCGTCCGCCTGCTGGAAAGCATGGGTGTGCAGTATGAACTGCGCGAATACACCGTAGATCCCGAGGACCTGGCGGCGGAAACTGTTGCGGCCAAGATCGGGATGCCGCCGGAGCAGGTTTTCAAGACGCTGCTGGCGCGTGGCGACCGCAACGGGCTTTGCTTTGCCGTGGTCCCCGCCAATACTGAGCTTGATCTCAAGGCCCTGGCCGCTGCCGCCGGAGACCGCAAAGCCGAGCTTGTTCCGGTAAAAGAGTTGCAGTCGCTCACCGGATACATCCGCGGAGGCGTAACCGTGCTGGGCGCAAAAAAAGCTTTTCCTGTCTTTGCCGATGAAACCCTCCAACTCTGGGACACCATCTCAGTTTCCGCCGGCGTTCGCGGCACGCAGATGATTTTGCGGCCGCAGGACTATCTAAACGCAACGAACGCAGTGATGGCCGATATCGCCCACGGCAAGTAGCCGTGCTCGTCCGCGCAGTTTGCAACTTTGTGCATACGCTATTCACTCATTGGATTAATCTCTCTAATCTGCTTTTAATCGCTTTGTAAGTTAAAAAGGTTATATATACTTACGTTTGCTTTAGCCCACCCCCAATAACGGGGTCCCGGAGACGCTCCGGGGTCCCGCGGAGTTTCCGAATGGCCGCAGAACTGAACGAAACTGTCTGGATCACCTTGATGCACGAGATGCAGAGCTTTGTCAGGCAAAACCTGGAACAGCCCAACGTGATGGCTGAAATCCGCCAGTGGATTGGTCCGCAACCGATTCGCAAAGGCCCCTTCCGTCCGGACGCCAACAACGCTGACATCATCCGCGCCTTTGAACTGCTGGCCCCCGGACTGCTGGTCGACTTTCTTGAAGCCAATAAAGAGATCCTGAACAAATATGCGCTTCGGATCTGGGCCGCCGAACGTGAAGGGCTTTTTGATACAGCGGCAGTCAGCACATCGCGGCAGTCGGCATAGGTTTTTTTGAAATCTTACTCCGCTGTCGATAGCCACCAGCCATTGCCGGCGCACCAGCACGTGCCGTCCGGCGCTGTGTTG
>DATBCN010000508.1:0-3147 GCA_036270475.1 Candidatus Angelobacter sp.
GGGTTTAAAGCTCTGCGCGGCGGTTACGCCCACAATGCGCCCAACTTCGCTTGAGCCAGTGAATGAAATTGCCTGCACATTGGGGTGCTCGGTGATTGGCGCGCCCGCTTCCGGGCCAAATCCTGTGACCACATTGACCACGCCTTTGGGCAAGCCAGCGTCAGTAAGCGCCTTGAGCAGGTTCATTGTGGAAAGTGGCGTATCTTCCGCGGGCTTGATCACGCATGTGTTGCCGCAAACAAGCGCTGGCAGCAGCTTCCACGATGGGATGGCCATGGGAAAATTCCACGGCGCAATCATGCCGCATACGCCGATCGGCATGCGTACCGCCATGGCAAATTTGTTGGGCAGCTCTGAAGGAACTGTCGCGCCAAACAGCCGCCTGCCTTCTCCGGCCATGTAGTACGCTGTGTCAACGGCTTCCTGCACGTCGCCGCGGGTTTCTTTCAGCACTTTGCCCATTTCGCGCGTCATCAGGCGCGCATATTCTTCCTTGCGCTCCAGTAGGATTTCTCCCGCGCGATAGATGATCTCGGCCCGTTTGGGCGCGGGCGACAGCCGCCAGCGTTCAAAGGCCTGGCGCGCGGCGGAGACCGCATCATCAACGTCGCGCTTGTCTGAGCGCTGAAAGACTCCGATCACGTCGCGTGTGTCCGCTGGGTTCAGATTTTCGTAGGTTTGGCCGCTGCGGGATTCAACCCATTCGCCGCCGATGAAATTCTTGAAAGCTTTTGCTGCCATTAATGCAGGCGCCGCCTTTCCCCAGTATCCAACTCGCTGGAGATCCAAACTCACCATCGTACCAAGATTTTGCGGGTCGCCGCTAATGGCCGCGCACACCTTAGGCCAGTATCCCGTAAACACTATGATAACAGGAGGGTTTCATCCACCATGGAACATCCGCCCACCCGATTTGGGCTTGGTTAAGAATAATTTAGCTCGTGTTTCTAATCTGTCAATCTTAATAAAATTACGCTAATGTGGAGCATAGAGTATTTTTATGTTCTAGAATCACTTTTATCTAACCATTAGTTTTCTTGTAGAGGCTTAAGGAATATGTTAGGTCGCAATGTTCCTTAAGAAGTTTCTCTGGCGGCTCACATAGAAGGAGGTAGATTGGCATGTCGATACTCCTCGCCGATGACGATCTTCACCTGGCAACATTCTTGTCCAAGTCTCTGGAATCGGAAGGCTACTCTGTCCACACCGCTCTCAATGAAGATAGCGTTATTTCCGAGCTGCAGCGGCAGAACTACAAACTGATCATTCTGGACCTGAATTTCGGCCAGACTGACGGTTTAAAGCTGCTGGAAAAACTCCGGGCTGACGGCCTAGAGACCCCGGTGATGGTGTTGAGCGCGCGCAACCGCGTCTCTGACCGGATTCAATCCCTGAACCTGGGCGCCGACGATTACATCACCAAGCCTTTTTCGTTCCAGGAACTGGCAGCGCGGGCCAATGCCCTGCTGCGCCGCAAAGCCGACCCGTCACTGAGCGTGCTGCGCGCGGAAAACCTGGAGCTTGATCCGGCTTCGCGGAAAGTCCATCGCGGCAAACGTGAAATCAAACTCAGTCCCAAGGAATTTGACCTGCTGTTCCTGCTGCTGCGCCATGCCGGAGAGACAGTCAGCCGCCAGGACCTGTTGCGTGAGTCCTGGGGGCTGCAGCCGGAAACAGACAGCAACCTGGTTGACGTCTATGTAAATTATCTGCGGAAAAAAGTTGATTTTCCTGATGAAGGCAAGCTGATCTACACGGTGCGCGGCTCCGGATACAGGATCGGCAGACCTGCGCCCGCGCCCGGAGGAATCCAGGCGGGCGGCAAGGACGCGGATGGCGCGCATCCAGATGTGAATCATGCGTACCAGTCCAATTCGCTCACCGGATTGAGTGACGCCATCAGCGTACAACAGACTCCGTTGCGCGCGCTCATTCACTCCGTTGCCCATGATCTGGCCCAGCCCTTGACCAGCGTGCGCTGTTTCCTTGAAGTCCTAGGCATGCACAATGAAAACACTCTCCAGCCGGCGGAGATCAGGAACATTGAACAACAGGCAGACCGCGCGATCTCCCTGGCCAAGAGCATCTCGGCCCTGGTGCGCGAGGTGTCCGTCCCCGCCGGCCCGTGGACTTCACTGGACGTATTACTCAATGACCTCTTTAATGATTTTATTGTGCTGCTGAACTCAGGGCTGCTCACGCTGGACCGCCAATGGAACGCTTCCATCCAGGTAACCAGCAGTCCCGTGCTGCGCCAGTTGATGGTGCTGTTTCTAAGCAAGCTGATTGGACGAAATACACGTCCGCTTGTCCTGACCGTCTCAGCGCAAATTAAGGATGGGCGCTGCTTCCTTGAACTCAAGTGGAAAGCGAGTGATGATTCGCCTTCCCCGATACAGGACGCAAAAAACATTCTGGCCAAGGAACTTACCTACATTCAGGAACTGGTCTATTCCATCGGCGGCGAACTGTCACTGAGTGAGGGCCATCCGGAGGTCCTGTTGAAGTTGCCGGCTGCGCCGCAAAGCAGCAGGCAGGATTTGGTCCATTAGAAGCGACGCTAAACCATGTGGTATGCCCCCTCGCGCTTTATACGAAGCTCCGGATGGGCATCAACAAAGTTACGGCAGCGCGCAATTTAGAGCAGCGCGCATGGTCGCGCCGATTCTCATTCCCCCATCACGGCAACAACCACCCGCTTTTGGCGCTGTCCGTCAAACTCCGCATAGAACACACGCTGCCACGTCCCCAGCAGCAGTTTGCCGTTCGTTACCGGCAGGATCACCTGATGGTGTACCAGAAGCGCCTTCAAGTGTGAGTCGCCATTGTCCTCCCCGGTCTGGTGGTGTAGGTAGGCTTCATTGAACGGCGCAAGCTGCTCCAGCCACTTGTCGATGTCCTGAATCAGTCCCCGTTCGTCGTCGTTCACGTAAACTCCGGCGGTTATGTGCATGGCGGAAACCAGCGCCATGCCGTTGCTTACACCGCTGGCCTGGACAATTTTTTCCACCTGCGGCGTAATGTGGACGTATTCACGGTGTTTTTTGGTGTTGAAGCTGAGATATTCGGTGTGAAATTTCATCCCCGGCTCTCCTCAAAATCCCTTCGTCCAAAGTTTATAAGAAAGAGATTTTGCTGGAGAGAGGC
>DATBCN010000509.1:0-7466 GCA_036270475.1 Candidatus Angelobacter sp.
CGACCGCTACGGCAGCTTCATTGATCCCTTTGGCTACAGTTGGGGTGTGGCCACGCACAAAGAAGACCTGAGTCCCAAGGAAGTGGGTGAGCGCGCCCAGGCGTTCTTTGCCAGCATGAACCAACGGAAGACCGCTTAAACATGCGGCTGAATTCACCAAGCTGATCTGTTGACACCACCAGGCGCGAGAGGCCCAAGCGGATTCGGGCTTCGCGCCCTTTTTGTGGCGCATGATTTATCCTGTTCCTCATGGCCATGGACCCAATTAAGCTGACCCGCAGGCTCATCGACATTGAATCCATCTCCGGCAATGAAGGCGCGGTGGGCGCGGAGATATATGACGAGCTTTGCCGTCTGGGCTATACCGCGCACAAAATGCCTGTGGCCCATGAGCGATTTAATGTGATAGCCACGATTGACGAAGGCCGTCCGGAGATCGTTTTCTCCACGCACATGGACACGGTTCCTCCGTTTATCGCGTCGTCGGAAGACCATGACAACGTCTACGGGCGCGGCTCGTGCGACGCCAAAGGAATCATCGCCGCGCAAATCGGCGCCTGTCAGCGCTTGCGCAAGGAAGGCATGGCCGTGGGCATGTTGTTCCTGGTGGGTGAAGAGCGTGACAGCCTGGGCGCTAGGATCGCCAATGAAAGCCCGGTGGGCAGCCGCTTTTTGATTAATGGCGAACCCACGGAAAACAAAGTTGCCACTGCTTCCAAGGGTGTGCTGCGCGTGGTGCTCACCGCGCAAGGCAAGATGGCGCATTCGGCCTATCCTGAATTGGGTGAATCGGCAATCGATAAACTTCTCACCGCCCTGGCGCGCCTGCGTACGATGGAATTGCCAGACCATCCAGAGTTCGGCCCGTCCACGCTTAACATCGGCATCATCGAGGGCGGCCGGGCGACGAATGTGGTCTCTGATCATGCCCGCGCGCAACTGCTCTATCGCCTGATTGGCCCTTCTGATGGTCTGCGCAAACAAATCGTGGAAGCAGTTTCCGGCCTCGTCCAGGTTGAATTCGTTCTGGAGATTCCATTCATGAAGCTGCGCTCCGTTGCCGGCTTGGATACCATGGTGGCAAAATTCACTACTGACATTCCCGCGCTCACCCGTTGGGGCACGCCCGTGCTGCTGGGACCGGGATCCATTCATGTGGCGCATACCGAGCGTGAATTTATTTCCAAAAAGCAGCTTCACGCGGCAGTCGATCTCTATTGCTCTGTAGCGCGCCAACTACTGAATGGCTAAGACGCAATTACGGCAGGCGCAACGGACGCTCCGTCCAGGCCACGTCCCAGTATTTTCCGAATTTAAATCCCACCTCGCTGAAAACGCCGACTTGCTTAAAGCCAAAATGCTGGTGCAGTTTTTGCGATCCCTGGTTCGGCAGCGTGTATCCGCCAACGATGCGATGCACATCCTCGCCGGCCAGCGCCTCAAACAACGCGGCATACAAGATTCTGCCGATGCCCTTACCCACGGTTTCATGGCTGCTATAGATCGTGGTCTCAACCGTTGTGTCATAGGCGGGCTTCACGCGGAAGCGTGTAGTACCAGCGTAGCCCACAACAATTCCGTCTTCCTCGGCCACTACAAGCCGGTAGCGACCGCTCAGGGCGAACTGCTCAAACCATGCGGCGCGTCGCTCCACCGTGTATGCCTCAACGTCAAACGTAACGGGAGTGTGCATGACATAGTGGTTGTAAATCTCGGTAAGGCGGGCAAGGTCGGCGCGGTTCGCCATACGGGTGCGGACAGCCATGGAAAGCGGCTCCTATGAAAACTCTGTCCTGTGTATTTTAATCAGCGCGAGCACCGGCCGCCCTTTCTGCTTCCTCGCGCTGCTTGCGCAGCATGCCCTCGCGCCCGTCATAACGCCAGAACGCCGGATAGATGAGCGCCAGCAGTCCGGTGCCCAACACGCAGAGAATGCCGCCTGATACCACGGATGTGCGGATACTGAACAAGCTGGCGACGATACCTGCTTCGGCGTTGCCCAGCATTGGGCCGGACATGTAACTGACCATTTCAATCCCGGCAAGCCTTCCGCGCAGATGGTCCGGAATCGTCTGGTTCCAGATCGTCATCCGAAACAGTCCGCTCACCATGTCGCTAGCTCCCGCAATGGCGAGCCAAAGGAGAGCAAGCCAGAGCCGGTCAGCGAAGCCAAAAGCCACAATCGCCAATCCCCAGATTCCAGCAGCAACAATAACAGCCAGCCCATGCCGGTTAATGCGCGCTGACCAGCCCGAAGCCACCGAGGCAAAGAATGCGCCGACGGAAGGGGCCGCATAGAGCAGGCCCACGGACGCTCCGCCGAATTTTGTGGCGATGGCCGGAAACAGCGCCATGGGCATCCCGAAGAACATCGCGTTCATATCAATCACGTAGGTGCCCATCAATTCCGGACGGCTGCGGGCATAGCGCAGTCCTTCGGCCAACGAGCGCAGGCTGGGACGGTCCGCGTTCAACGGCGGGGGAGTGGCGCGCATCATCCACAGCGCCCAGAGAGAGATCGCAAACGTGGCCAGGTCAATGGAGTAAGCAATCGCCGGTCCAGCGGTTGCAGCGAGCAATCCTCCAATGGATGGACCAAGGACCCCGCCGAGCGTGCTTCCCACGGCCCGCAGCGCGGAAACGGCAGGCATCAGCGCCGGGGCCACAAGCCGGGGCGTGAGCGCTTCCAGTGACGGACGCTTGAGACCGTTGAGTCCGGAGATTATCGCGGCGCACAAGAAAAGCACCCAAACCTGCGGACGGGAAAGCAGGGAGTTCAGCACCAGCGCCCCGCTGCTTAAGGCCATGAGAAATTCCGTGGTTAGCACCATGCGCCGGCGGTCAACATAGTCCGCCAGCGCGCCCCCCACAAACGCCATGGTGATGGTGGGAACAAATTCGGCGGCGCCAAGCAGGCCCACCAACAGTGACGAATGCGATAGCTGGTACATCTGCCAGGGCAGCACAACAAAGCTCATCATTGAGCCGAAGAATGAGATTGTCTGGCTGGTGAAAAGCAGGGTGTAGTCGCGCGAGGACTTGAGCGGCGCAAGATCAATGGCAAATGCGCCGAGGAGCCCTGACGATGGAACGCCGGAAGGCTCCGGGACCGGATCAGGCGTCAAGTGCGCCGGGTTGTGAGGCTGATTCTCCACCTGGAAACTATAGCCGAGAACCAGCGCCGCAAAATGCAATCCCGGCCAGCGGACGTATGCTCACCCGCTTGAAGTGAACCGCCGTCTGCTGGCCGTGATCTGCCTTGCTCCTTCCCAAAATTCTTTTTCGTAAGCAGGGGTCAATATTGGCCGTATAGCAGAACATCCACCGAGCCTTGCGTGTTGGCGGCGCCAATGCCGTCAATGGAAACAGAGAGCCTGGTGCCGGGCACATCATAGACTCGGGTATTTTGCGCGTGCGGTGTCAGCAATACATGGTCCAGCAAGGCAACCAGTTCGTTGCCTTCCATGATCGTCAGGCGTACCAGCACATTGCAGGTGGAGCCGATGCGCTCGTCACAAACCAGCCGGACCTTGTCAAAGTGACTTACATCCACAGTGCCCAGGTCTCTGGACTCGCCTCCTTTAATGCTTTCCGCGCCTGGCTTGGTCCGGAAGGCGAGAACGTTTTCAATCTGGTTGGCGGTAATCGGAGTGGGAGTACTTCTTGGTGCGGTTGCCATATTCTTTGTCCAATCATTGCGCCGGAGGGCGCGTTCAGTAAGTTGGAAAATCTCAACAGCATCGTGCAAAACCGTCGATTTTATTTTTTTGGCTGGATCGGCCTTGTCCGGGCGTCGGGGGACTGCCCCGGTGGCGCTATTTTTTTTACCTGCCTAAATCTGGCCGGACCACGTGCTTCCTGCTCGAATCGTAAAACCGCAGCGGTGGACCGCTTGCCCGGAGGAGCAATGCTCTCAATTTCTAGCCGGCCACAATTTGGTTTTTTTACGGCCCTCCGCTGCGTAATGTGCGCAGAGTATAGCGCCGAAGGCATGGCTTTTTACGCAAAGCGCAAACAAACTTTTTCTAATTTGGAGCGGTTCGTTTTCTTGAGCGTGAGAGTTAATTCTCTTTCACGATTGAGGCGCAAAAGTTGTTTTAGCTCCGGTAAACAAAGACATTTTTAACAAATGCACTGGCCGTAATCCGCAGCTGCCAAGGACAATTGCCAGGCACTAAAAGTAATGCGCCGTGGATTTCACCTAGACCTTGGCGGATGAGTAGACATCATGGGCAAGCGCGCCGCGCCAATCAATCCCGCATCGCTTCCGAGCAGTGCGCGGGAGATTATGGTAAATCGCGGTGTACCGCTGCCGGCATTGGCGGCGGATGCATTTTCCGGCGGCGCGGTAGCGCGATAAACAAAAGAATTCCTGCGTACGGTTTCCATCATGGCTGGAGCAAAAGCGTCCCAGGCGCTGGCCACTCCACCGCCGATGACATACATGGGGATGTTGAATACGTTGATCAGGTCCGCAAGCACGGCCCCCAGCGAGCGCCCTACGCGCTGAAAGACCGCCTGGGCTGTTGCATCTCCCTGCATCGCCAGATCGTAGATTGCCTTGGAGCTGAATTCAGGAGACGCTTTCATGGCCTGCGCCAGGTGCGGTGCTTTTCCTGACTCCGCGGCTTCCGCGGCCATCCGCTTTACCGCCGTGGCGGAAGCAAGTTGTTCCAGGCATCCGCGGCTGCCGCAGTTGCACGGATGGCCGTCGGGTTCCACGTTGATGTGTCCCGGCTCGCCGGCCATGCCGGTCATGCCGTGCCAGATTTTTCCGCCCAGAACAATGCCTCCGCCAACTCCGGTGCCCAGCGTCAGCATAATCATGTCATCCACGTCCGTGGCCGCCCCCAGCCATTTTTCTCCAAGGGCGGCGGCGTTCGCGTCATTCTCCAGCACCACAGTGGTTTTCAGGCGGCGCTCAATTTCATCGCGCACGGGATAGTTATGCCAGCCAGGAAGGTTGGGCGAATCGCGCAGCATGCCAGTCTGCATCTCAATGATGCCTGGCACGCCGATCCCGATGCCAGCCAGCACTCCGCTGCCGCGCAGCTTGTCCACAATTTTCTGGATCGCGTTGCACATTTCGTCAATTACCTGGTCGCGTCCGCGGGCAACTTCAGTGCTGGTGGTGATCTTTTCCAGCGTCTTACCGGCGCCGTCCACGGCAGCAATGCGCAGGTTGGTGCCGCCCAAATCAACACCAATGGCAAATGTAGTCATAGAAAGTCTGGCTCCTTGCAAGCGGAGATGATGCCTGCATCAGCTTAATAGTTTGCCACGGCGATTGCGAGTTCCCGCCTGATTCAGCAGAGTAATTGAGGAAGGCTGGCGCATTTGAACAATCGCCTGGAACCGTCTATCTTTTCCGTCATGCAAATTCAGGGAAAAGTTGTGGTTGTTACCGGCGGCGCCAATGGAATTGGCCGGGCGCTCTGCCTCAGGTTTGCCCGGGAAGGCGCGCGCCTGGTGGCTGTGTCTGACATTGATGAAGACAACGGCTTTAAAGTGCTGCAGGAAATTGAAGAAGGGCGTGGTGCGTTCTTTGCCTGCGATATCGCCGATGAAGACCAAGTCAAATTTCTGGTGGATACGGTCACGGAAGTGGCTGGGCAGGTTGATATTTTCTGCTCGAATGCCGGTATTGCCGTGGCAGGCGGGCCGGAAGCATCTGACCGCGATTGGAAGCGCAGTTGGGACATTAATATGATGGCCCACGTTTACGCGGCGCGGGCCGTGTTGCCGCAGATGCTCGCCCGCAAGCAAGGCTATCTGGTGCAAACCGTCTCTGCCGCCGGACTGCTTACATCACTCGGCTCCGCGCCTTACGCCGTTACCAAGCATGCCGCGCTGGGCTTTGCTGAGTGGCTGGCAATTACCTATGGCGAGCAGGGGATCCGCGTCTCCGCGCTTTGCCCGCAGGGTGTGTTAACCAACATGCTGAAGGCAGACCATCCCGGCACAAAGATGCTGCTGGAGGGCGCGATCGAGGCCGAGCAGGTGGCGGAGGAAGTTGTAAAAGCCATTACTGAAGAGCGATTCATGATTTTGCCTCATCCGGAAGCGGGCAAATTTTTTCAGAACAAGGCCAATGATTACGAACGATGGATCAGAGGCATGCAAAAGTTGCAGAGGAACATAGAGGTGAAGCAATAGCGTTTTGGATTTCCTCCGTGCTGTGTCCTGTGTGGTAAAAGGTTGTTGGTTCCCTGTCGCGCGCAGGTGAGGGATCTGCTCCGCTGCAGCCAGGGGGACTTGCGATACCCAGTGGACCGTAAAGACCGCGGAGCAGATTCCTCAACCTCGCGGAAACTCCCTGATCACGAATAAAGCAGCCATCTCGCTACGGCCCCGGAATGGCCTCCTTCTGAGGATCAAGTCTCCCACAAACAGCGGCCGTCCCTCCAGGACACCACAGGAATGATAAAGACAGGAATGATAAAGAAAGATGATTAAATTAGAAAAGACGATTAGGGTGGTTCGCACAGTCCCGCCAGGGACGGCCCGATAATAGCCCGGTATGTCGCCGAGTTCCGGCGAAGCCGGGATGAAGGCGCCGGGTAAGCAAGAAAAAGGCCTCTTCCTAGCGCCGCAGGCCCACGCGCAGCGCAGCGGAGCGACCTGAAATCTAGGCAGCTTTTTCAGCGTGGATCTTCAATAGCCAGTAGCCAGGGGAAATCTCCATAAAGTTCTTGCTGCTCCGGAGGAGGCGCCGTAGATACTTCGCAAAGCTCTGTGACCTTGTGACATAACCTGCTTCTTTCATGCGGGTTATGATTTCAGACAAAGTTAAAGGCCGTTTTTCAATTGCGCATATCTGTCTCGCAAAAGTAATTGCGTGCGGCTTTGCCGCGTTCGGCAAGACTGCCCCAATTTCACCGATGGGACGCCGAAACATCAAAGACTGGCCGCCCATCCACAGCGAACCCCGTAACCCCAACCGCGAACTCGCTACCTGAACCCAAACCTCCGTCCGGCCATGAAATTCAAAAACCCACCAGCCTGTGTGTGCTGGTGGGTTTTTGTTTTGATTTTTCCTGATCAGTGGAAATCGGTGGTAAGTTTTTTCTTCCTCCGTGCTCCTTTGTGTCCTCTGTGTAACGGTTTGGGTCTTGCTTTTCAATCACCAAATTTTGGCAATTTCGGCGATTTTGGCAATCTCCCTAATGCACCACCACTCTCACGTTCGGCGGCGGATTGCCCTTTGGCGCTGCGCTGCCGGCGAATACTTCATACGCTCCAAGGTCAAACGCCGGTCCCTGCGCACGAAGCACGCCGTCTTTGTCTGTCGCCGTTGTGGGGCCTGGATTGGGCGCAAAGGGATTGCTGGGCAGCACGCTTAAGCCCGCATCTTTCGCCGGACTGGAAGCTGTCAGGTGGAAATCTCCCGCAGGACGATTGGTGAACAGCGGATCTACGTTCAGGTTGTTGGTGGTTTGGGTTGGTGCAGCGCCCACGCCGAACCA
>DATBCN010000510.1:0-4489 GCA_036270475.1 Candidatus Angelobacter sp.
GCAAATGGAAAGATGGTAACGCCACCCCATTTCGGCAGCAGGCTGATCGCCTCAATTCCCCACGGCAGAAAAGGTAAACACAATCAGATTGTGTCAATGATCCTGGATGACCTGGATAATCTCGCGCCGGAGAGCGCCGTCCTGGTCCCGATTGAGAGCCTGGAAGCGGAGAAGATGGCCAATGTCCGCTCCGCCCTGAACCGGGCCACCCGGCAAAGAAAAATGCTGGTGGCCACCGCCACTGACGATAAATATTTTTATGTCTGGCGCACCAAGCAACAAGACCCCCAGACCGCCGCTGTTCCAAACAGATTGACACAGCGGATCAGCTCAGCGCGGAACTAACTTAAGCTCGAATAAAAAAGCGCCGTCGGGTTCTGGGCGCTTTTTGTTTTCTGGCGAAAAAACATCTTCTAACCCAAACGCATGATTTTGTAGGGTCCCCTCTTTTACCTCTTCAAGCCTTAAAAAACACCCCAGACAGCTACCAGCAAGCCGTATAGGCTGAACGATATAATGGCTGGCTCACTCGCCCGGTAATTTTTTTTACACGTCACGGCAAAGCAGCCGTCTAATCACCTGGAGGAACGGGTCCTTGAATAGATTCCGCTTCATCGCTCTTCTTTTCTTGTGCGTGGTTTTCTTATGTGCAAGCCCGGTATCGGCGCAACGGCGCTTTCAGCCCGCCACGGCGTATCCGCCGCAGCTAACCAGTGAGTTGAAGCAGCTTGAGCAAGCCGCGCTTTCCAGTGACTACGCCTGGACCCAGCTTGCCCACCTGACCAACAACATCGGTCCCCGCCTCGCCGGATCACCGCAGGCCAACTTTGCCGCCCAGTATGTAGCGGATGAGCTGCGCAAACTTGGGCTCGATGTGCGGCTTGAAAAAGTCGTGGTCCCGCACTGGGTCCGTGGAGAAGAGACAGGCGCGCTGGTCGCTTTCCCTGGCATGGCGCCCGGAACCACCCAGAAAGTAGTGCTCACCGCTCTGGGTGGAAGCGTGGCCACGCCCGCCGCGGGACTCACCGCCGAAGTTGTGGTGGTAAATACCTTCGATGAACTGAATGCTCTGGGCCGCGAAAAGGTTTCCGGCAAGATCGTGTTGTTCAACGCGAAGTTTGATAAACAGCTTGCCGCTGCCGGCCATGCCGGGCAAGCCTATGGCCAGGCAGTGGTCTATCGCGGCATAGGCGCCAGTGCCGCCGCAAAACTTGGCGCTGTTGCCGCTCTGGTACGCAGCGTTGGCGGGGCCGACTATCGTCTGCCGCATACCGGCGGAATGCGCTACCTGCCTGACGCCCCTAAAATTCCCGCCGCCGCCGTGACCGCGGAAGACGCTGACATCATGGCGTCGCTAGTGCAGCAGGGCCCAGTCCGCATGCGTCTTGTGCTCACGCCGCAGCAGCTTGCTGACGTTGATTCCTTCAACGTAGTCGGCGACCTGAAAGGCAGTGAGCATCCGGAACAGATCATCATCGTCTCCGGCCACCTCGATTCATGGGACCTGGGCACCGGCGCCATTGACGATGCGGCCGGCGTCGTGATGGCCATGCAGACCGCGCAACTCATCAAGCACCTTGGCCTGCGCCCCAAAAAGACCATTCGCGTGATTGCCTGGATGAATGAAGAGTTCGGCAATTCCGGCGGCATCGCCTACGCCGCCGCGCACAAGGATGAAGCGCAAAATCATTTCGCCGCGATTGAGAGCGATCTTGGCGCGGGCCATCCCATCGGCTTCTCTGTGGCCTCGCCGCCCTCGAATGTGCAACTGGTGCAGCCGGCGGCGGCGCTCCTGCAATCCATTGGAGCGGGAATCGCACAGCATGCTGATGATACTGAGACGGATATTGGGCCGCTGCTGGCTCTCGGCGTGCCCTGCTTTGGCCCAATTCAGGACAATCGCTTTTACTTCAACTATCACCACACCGCCGCGGACACCCTGGATAAAGTGGTGCCGCGCGAATTGCAGGAAAACTCCGCCGTAATGGCCGTGCTGGCCTACGCGCTCGCCAACCTGCCGGGAACATTGGAGCGGCCCGCACCCAGGCCTGCAGAAAATTTCTGAGAATGGATATACTGCCGCGCGCAACAACAGGAGGTATCGCTGGAATGAATCTTGCCGGAACAAAATTTGGAATAAGAATCAGTGCAATAAGCCGCTGCCTGCTCGTGGCAGGCGTCTGCGGAATTCTGCTATCCAGCGCGGCGGCATATGCGCAGGAAGCCGCCAAAGAAGCGCCAATAGAGCCGCCCAAGGAAGACTACGTAAAAGCTCACTACACCAAATATGAATACCGCATTCCCATGCGCGATGGAAAACGGCTCTTTACGTCAGTCTACGTTCCCAAGGACAGCTCACAGCCCTGGCCCATCCTTATGGACCGCACTCCTTACAATGTGGGCCCCTACGGAGAAGACCAGTACAAAAAACAGATTGGCCCCTCTGACGAATTTGAAAAAGCGGGATACATCATCGTCTATCAGGACGTGCGCGGCCGCTACATGTCTGAAGGCGATTTTCTGGAGATGCGCCCGCACATCGACGTGAAGAAATCATCCAAAGACGTGGATGAAAGCTCTGACACCTATGACACGATTGAATTCCTGCTGAAGCACGTTCCCAACAACAACGGGAAAGTCGGCATTTGGGGAATTTCGTATCCTGGCTTCTACACCTCGTCCAGCATCATTGATTCGCATCCAGCGCTGAAAGCAGCCTCGCCTCAAGCTCCCATGACCGATCTCTTTTTCACCGACGATGGTTATCACGGGGGAGCGTTCATGCTTGCCGCCAACTTTGGCTTTTACACTTCGTTCAAGCCGATCCCTGAGCCAACCACGCCCAAACCATCCGTGCCTTTCGATTTCGGCACGCCCGATGGCTACGCTTTCTATCTGCAAAGCTCCACCGGCGAACTGGAGAAGCGCTATTTAAAAGGCAGCAATCCTCTTCTTATCGACCAACTGCGCCACACCACATATGACGATTACTGGAAGGCGCGCGACATCTCGCGCCACATGAAAAACATCAAGTGCGCGGTAATGACCGTTGGCGGCTGGTTTGATGCGGAAGATCTCTCCGGGCCATTTAAAACTTTTCACGCCATCGATCAATACAACGCCGGCACGCCGAACACGCTGGTGATTGGGCCATGGGTCCACGGCGGCTGGTCCCGCACGGACGGCGATCATCTGGGCGATGCGCAATTTAACGCCAAGACCGCCGAGTTCTTTCGCGCAAAAATCCAGTTCACCTTCTTTGAGTACTACCTCAAAGGCAAGGGCGCAGCCATGCCCAAGGCTTACGTCTTTGAGACCGGGACCAACGTCTGGCGGAAGTATGACGCATGGCCTCCGGCGCAGGCCGCGGCCAAAACGCTTTATCTGCATGCGGGCGGAAAGCTTTCATTCACGCCGCCCGCCGCCAATGAAGGCGCGGACGAATACGAGAGCGATCCGGCCCATCCGGTGCCATTTATCAATTACATTGCCACCAGCGTCCCCCAGCGTTACATGACGGACGATCAGCGCTTCGCCGCAAGCCGCCCAGACGTACTGGTCTACCAAACCGAACCGCTGGAAGAAGACGTGACCATCGCCGGGCCAGTCTCACCCAAACTGAAGATTGCTTCATCCGGTACGGACTCAGATTTCGTGGTGAAGCTCATCGACGTCTATCCTTACGATTATCCTGACCCGGAAACCGTCGACGCCAGCAAGCGCGTCATGGGCCGGCCAGCTATCCGCATGGGTGGATACCAGCAGCTTCTGCGCGGAGAACCAATGCGCGCCAAATTCCGCAATAGCTGGGAAAAGCCGCAACCGCTGGAACCCGGAAAATCCGCCGACCTCAACTTCACCATGCCGGACGTTGACCATACCTTCCGCAAGGGCCACCGGATCATGGTGCAGATACAAAGCTCGTGGTTCCCTCTGGTAGATCGCAATCCGCAGACGTTTACTGAAATCCCTGACGCCAAGCCCGAGGATTTCAAGAAAGCAACCGAGAAGGTATTTCACAACAGCGGCGCCGCGTCTGGCGTGGAAGTGATGGTGTTGACGCAATAAGAGAGCAGCAACTAGGCCAAAAAGCGCGGAGGGCTTCGTGCTTCTCCGCGCTTTGACGTCTAAGCTTTATTCCGCGAACTCCAGGACATCTCCTTCAACGCGAGTTCAAACTGAAGAAACTCCTCATCGTTGAGTGACCGGAAGGTCCCGGCGTCATAGGCGCGAATAAAACTTCCGCCATCCGGGACAAGGCAGTTCATCGCCTCTGCGATGCTTCTATGTTTATGGCCGCAGGAATAAACGCCATCGTCCTCGGTAAAACAAGCCACGTAATGCACGTCTGATATATTCGTATGCAATCGAAAGCAGCAACATTATACATCCAATTAGGCCTAGGTACTGATTGGATGTGGTGTTTGGAGAAGTGCCGAAAGATCATACGGCGTGCCCAACGCATTGGTTTTGTTCGGCGAACAACTCA
>DATBCN010000511.1:0-2376 GCA_036270475.1 Candidatus Angelobacter sp.
ATATCTGGGTCCAACGCAATCGAACCCAGGAACGGTACGCCGAACTGCTGCGCCGTGCGCTCAACTCCGCCTTTGGAAAAGATATCAATCTCCTGATGGCAGTGCGGGCATAGAAAGTTGCTCATGTTCTCCACCAGCCCCAGCACGTCAACGCGCGCGGTGCGGAACATCTCAATGGCCTTGCGGCCATCCTGCAGTGAGACGTCGGACGGCGTGGATACCACCACGGCACCCGTAAGCGGCACGGTCTGAAACAGAGAAATCACCACGTCTCCCGTGCCCGGCGGCAAATCAACCACCAGATAGTCCAACTCTCCCCATACCACCTGCTGCAGGAACTGGCGAATGATCTGGTGCAGCATGGGGCCGCGCCACACGATTGGCTTATCGCCGGGATTCAGAAATCCCACGGAGATGATCTTTACTCCATAATTCTGCAAAGGCTCAATCAGGTTCTCATTCAGCACGCGCGGCTGCTGGTTGGTGGCCATCATCAGCGGAACGTTGGGACCATAAACATCGGCGTCCAGCAAACCGGTCTTGTAACCCATTTGGGCCAGCGTCACCGCCAGATTCACGGCAATGGTGGTTTTACCCACTCCGCCCTTGCCTGAACCCACGGCGATAATGTTGTTTACACCCGGAAGCGGAAATGGGCCTTGCTGTTGCGCGGGGCCGTGCTGATGTCCGTGAGCCAATGTGGGCCTTTCTGGATTGGAGATGATTCTTAATTATACGGGAATGGACTGGTTCGCCTCGCTTGCCGTGGAACACGGTCTCTCACGCGCGGCTAAATTTTCGTCGCGTTTTTGCGGCCCAGCTCCCATTTCCTTAATTCCCTGCGCCGGCCCGCGTCTTCATAGCGTCTTTTTTCTTCGTCCGTTTCCGGCGTGACTTGGGGGACAGGCTTGTGCTTTCCATGGGAATCAACGGCCACAAATGAGAGATAGGCTGACGCCACATGATGCGTTGTGCCGGCAATATAGTTTTCCACCCAGCACTTAACGCCGATCTCCATGGACGTGGTAAACGCCCGGTTGACGGAAGATTTCAAAATCAACAAATCGCCGATATGAACGTGCAGCCGGAAATCAATGTGGTCAATGGACGCAGTGACCACGTGGCTGTGGGAGTGCCGGTGTGCCGCCAGCGCTCCCGCAATGTCGATGAGGTGCATCAGGCGTCCGCCCAGCAGGCTGCCCAGTGGATTGGCGTCGTTCGGCAACACCACTTCCGCCATCTGCGATTGTGATTCACTTACCGCACGCGGCGCAACAATAAGAATAGGCTCGCCGCCGTGCCCCTCATTCGAGTTCATCGTGATTTTCCTTATCGCAACGCAGAGATGGAACCGGCCAGCCTTCCGGGCAGACCTGCCCAATTCAAGACATTATCAGAAACAACCGGGAGGGTGCTGCTGCAACTTAGTGTTCTTTCCGTCCTTCGTGGTAAGGCTGGTTTTTGGTTCTGTGGCACAAGCAATCCTGCCTGTGATTTGATCGCTTCTAAGCCGGGTTCTTGCTTCCCCACCTTAGTGTTCTTCGTGTCCTTTGTGGTGATGGCCGTTATACGGCTTTTCGCGGCCGCCGCTCCAGATAGACCGCAACATAGCACTCCGCCTGGCGTTGCAGACACGCATCACGCAAAGGCGCTACCCAGCTTCGCTCCCCGCAATCGTATTCCAGGCGTCCGTACTCCACCGGCTCATGATGCCGCTCGCTCACGTAATGCAGAATGATCCGGGACTCTTCATCTCTGGCCACGGTAAAACGTACTCCATCAGCGCCCCGTTGTGCCGGCATTCGGCAGCACCCATTGGCGTAGCCAAGATTGCAGTAGTCGAGCAAATCACTCTCTGCCGGAGTGATCTCATCGGCCCCGGCGCGGCACTTCCCGGTGAACCCTGCGCCCAGCGGCAAGCGTGCGGGAAAGGCCCAGCCAAGTGCGATTTTCTCGGTAGGAAAAAAGAAAGGGCAAGCCACGACCCCGCGATAGTAGCGCGGCCAGTGAAGCGAGTAAAGATCAATCGCCTGTGCGCTCCTGTGGAAATCCCGGCGCCGCTGCGCTCCCTTTGGAAACCAATCGCTTACCGATTATCGCTACAGATTCCGGGCGCTTTGCTTGTGGTAAATTTCTTCTTATGCCTGATCCCAGCCGGCTTGAGATGCTTACCCAATTTCTGGAACAAAACCCCAGTGATGCCTTTGCCCGCTATGGACTGGCCATGGAGTATTCCAACGCCGGACAGACGGAACAGGCGCTGGCCGAGTTCAAGAAACTTCTTGAGATGCATCCTGACTATACAAATGGCTATTTCATGGCCGCGCAGGCCCTGGAGCGCTCCGGACGTACCCCTGAAGCAAAGCAGATGCTGGA
>DATBCN010000512.1:0-2947 GCA_036270475.1 Candidatus Angelobacter sp.
CCGCATTTTTGCTCTTATGACTCTGGCAACGTCAATGTCTTGCTTTGCCGCCACGGAAGATTCCAAACACGATGCCGTGGCAAACACCTCATCCACCGAACAGCAGGCAGGGTGCGCCGACGCCAGACACGCCAAGAAACAAAAGCAGGACAAGAAAACCCAGGACGCTGACCAGAACGAGAAAGAGTTTGAGAAGGTACTGATGGCAATCTACGGATGATGCACGTTGGATAATGACGGTTGGATCAATGACCATTTCAGTTGTGCAACCTGATTAGCTGGCGCTGGCAGCAGAGACGTGACAGTTGCGTCCTGCTGCCAGCGTTCTGGTCTTCAGATTGCCAACTCGGCGATCACGGCCGTCCAATCTTTTCGCCGCTTTCCATTCCTGCGCGTTTTCGAGATGTTGCGCTTCCGCCCGCGTCGTATAATTCTTCCGCCAGCAATCTTTACATTCTGAGGTGGTCGAACCATGAGAACGCGTGCTTCCATAGCCTTCTCCGTGATCCTTTTTATTTGTCTCTCCATTTCCGCCATGGCGCAGACGTTTCGCGGTGGAATCCAGGGAACGGTCACCGATTCCAGCGGCGCTTCCGTGGTTGGCGCCGATGTCACAGTAAAAAGCGTGGACACAGGTCTGGTTCGCACCGTCAGCACCAATGGCGAAGGTGATTTTCTGGTGACCGAACTGCCGCTGGGCGCTTACACCGTAACCGCCGGCAAAAGCGGTTTTGGGACGAAAGTCCTGAGTGGCATTACCGTGGCGGTTTCATCGAACACGCGCGCCGATGTTCAACTGGTCCCCGGCGAGGTAAAGCAGGAAGTGGTGGTCACCGCGGAAGTGCCCATTATCGATACCACTGGCAACACCATGGGCGGAACGATCCAGGCCAATCAAATGGCCAACCTGCCCATTAACGGCGGTGATTTTGCCAAGCTGCTTACACTGGTTCCCGGCTCAGCCTCTGATCCCAATGGCGATAGTGATTCGCCCGGATCGTTCGGCACGTTCAGCATCAACGGCAATCGCGGCCGCTCCAACAATTATTTGCTCGACGGTACGGACATGAATGACGGCTATCGCAATGATCCGGCCATCAATGAGGCAGGCGTATTCGGCACGCCGGCCACGCTGCTGCCCATCGACGCGCTGCAGGAGATCGGCATCCTCTCCAACATGGAGCCGGAGTACGGCCGCAACGCCGGAGCGGTGGTAAATATCGTCACCAAGTCAGGGACGAACAAGGTCCACGGCTCGGTATTTGAATTTTTCCGCAACAACGCGCTCGATGCCCGCAACGCCTTCAATTCCAAGGTTGATCCCAACACCGGCTTGAAGGTCCCACAGGACACATTCCATAACAATCAATACGGTGGATCACTGGGCGGCCCCCTGGTGAAAGACCGCACCTTCTGGTTCGTGGCCTATGAAGGATGGCGCGAAAGCGGCGGTATTCCGGGCATCTCCAGCGTGCCCTCGCAGGCGCGGGTGAACGCTTTCACCGGCGGAGGCGGCGTGATCAATCCGGTGATTGCCAAATTGCTTTCGCGCAATCCGTGGAGCATTCCACTGCCCGCCACTGGCGACACAGGCGCTGACAACGCAACGACCCAAGTCACCGATCCGTTCAAGAACCGCGTGGATAGCTTGATCTTCAAAATCGACCAGCATTTTGGCCACGGAGAAGGCTCTGATTTGCTGACCGCGCGCTATTTCTATGGCGATAGCGACCAGAGTTTCCCGCTGGCGTTGGGCGGTGGCACCACCGTGCCGGGCTTTAACACCACCACGCCGACGCGTGTGCAGGTGCTCTCACTTTCATACACCCATTTGCTTTCCCCAAAATTGCTGCTGGAGGTGCGCGGCGGCTGGAACCGTTTTGCCGAAGGCTTCTTCCCGCAGGACCAGGCATTCAATCCATCCTCCATTGGTCTGAACACCGGAGTCACCAACAAGCAGGACTTTGGCCTGCCGCAAATCAGCTTTAGTGACGGCACCAGCGGACTGGGCGGCAACAACTCTCTGCCGCGCCATCGCTTTGATACCAACTGGCAATACTTCACCAATCTTGGCTACAACAGCGGCAAACACAATCTGAAATTCGGCTATGAATACCGCCGCACCACGGTCAACCAGTTTTATGATCTCGGCTATCGCGGACGATTGAAGTTTCTTTCTTTTGAAGATTTTCTTGCCGGCGATATTACCAACGGCGGCAGCCAGTTCAGCGGCAACTCACAACGCACCACGCACCAGAACAACTCCGGCTTTTATGTGCAGGATAATTTCCGCGTGACGCGCAAGCTTACGGTGAATGCCGGCCTGCGCTGGGACTATTTTGGGGTGATCTATGAAGACGGCAACCGCTTCAGCCTCTTTAATACTTCCACGCAGACGCTGCAATTGGTAGGGCAGGGCGGTGGACCATCCAGCTTGTATCCGCGCGACCTTAACAATTTTGCACCGCGACTCAGCGCTGCTTATGATCTGCGCGGCAATGGCAACACCGTGGTGCGCGCGGGCTGGGGGCTTTACTATGACGCGTTCTCTCAGGATTTCTTTATCGGCCACTTCCCGTTCAACACGTTTAATCCCGGCCCGGCATACAACGGCGTGGGAGCGGCGGCAATCAATTCCGCAGGCAATGTAGCTGCAACCATTGCTGCCGGCGTTCCGATCTTCACCAGCTTTGCAGCGACTACAGACGCCTGGACCGTCGATCCCAAAATTCGCACGCCCTATGTCCAAAATTACAACCTAAACATTGAACAGGCATTAGGCAAAGCGATGGCGCTTCAGGTTGGCTATGTTGGCTCGGCCGGGACCAAATTGTTCCGCTTCCGCGACATCAACCAGCATGATCCTGCTACCGGCGCTTTTCCTTTTGCGGCTTTCAACATCGTCAACCAGTTTGAGTCCACATCCAGCTCGCGTTACAACAGCCTC
>DATBCN010000513.1:0-4894 GCA_036270475.1 Candidatus Angelobacter sp.
CCTGCATCACCTCTCGTCTTGGCCACGCCGAATCGCTTTCACGGGTCTAAACCACGCAATTTCGCTATTGATTCGCGCCCAGATTCGCGCTATGATGGGACGCACTCCAGAGTGCATGCGCGTATCGGTCTTTGAAAAAAAGCTGACAAGCCGTCAGGTCTGGAATTCAGCGGAAATTAAGCCAAAAACACAAGGAAAAAGGGCTTCGACCGTTCGGTCGAATTGAATAAGAGCTTTGTTTGCAACAAAACGTCTACCCCCGGGTGGGCTATGTAGAAGAAAAGCAGCTTTTGGCTCTTAGCCGCTAGCTCCTAGCTAAAACCCAGGTGCGCCAAAGCGAGCCTTATATCGGGTGATCGCCGTGATCTGGAAAATCTGGTGATCGGAAAGGCAGGACTACGGTGGATCAAGGCTATGAACGCAGACCAGAAAGAACCGGAGATCGGTGGAATTGCCTGCATTTTGAGGCCGCCAACCCCTTACGTCACATGCATCACCCAAAGCGTGTAGCTTCCAATCTCATGCCAGGCGGATTCCTGGCTCTTCCAGAAAGTCTGTGGACGGGAATTAGGCCGCGGCGCGCCGTACACCACGACGCCTTCACGGCCGAGCATCTTCTTGATGCGGAAGATGTGGTAGCCGTCACTCACGGCCAGGCAGGAGTGCATGCCGTTGACGTACATAATGGTGCTGACGCGGCGGGCGGATTCGGCCGTGTCCGCGCTTTGCGTTTCTGCAATGAGCTGGCTATCGGGGATGCCGAGGGTCTTGAGGTATTCGCGTCCGACGACGCCTTCGGTAAATCGGGGATCGCCGCCGGAGCCGCCGGTAATGATGACCATCGGCGCCAGGCCGCGATGATAAAGCTGCGCCGCATGGTCCAGCCGCGCTTTGTAGACCGGAGACGGGCGTCCGTCATACTCAGCGGCGCCAAACACGACGATAGCGTCCGCGGGGCGCGCTTCATCCTGGCCCGCCTGATGCACGATGCGCCAGTACAGCGTCGCCGCATAGCCAAGAGGGGCCAGGGCCAGTAGGCACAGCAACCGTTTTTTCCAGCGCTTGGTGGCCATTCAATTTCGCCACTCAGCCAAAGCGGAGAAACTCAGCCAGGTCGCTTTCTGGAATGGCGCCCTGGCGCAGAATGCTGATGTGTCCAGGCTCGCTCATGTTGATGATGGTGGAAGCCACGTCGCGCGGGCTGTCGCCGCCGTCAACAATCAGGCCGATGCGTCCGCCCAGTTGCTGGCGCACTCCTTCCGCGGTGGTACACTCGCTGGCCCCGCTGATGTTGGCCGATGTCGCCGTTATGGGCACGCCCGCCGCGCGGATCACTTCAACCGCCACGCGCGAAGCAGGCAGCCGCAACGCCACGTTGCCAGTATTGGCCGTGACTTTGAGCGGCAGCCGCGACGACGCTTTTACGATGATGGTGAGCGGTCCGGGCCAATACTTGCGCGTGATTTCATAAAATACGTCCGGCAGCGGACGCGCCAGATATTCCGCCTGCTCCACGCTTTCAATCAGCAGAGAAAGCGGCTTGTGCCGGCTGCGCGTCTTCACGTCATAAATAAGATCAACCGCGCGCAGGTTCAGCGGATCGGCGGCGAGGCCGTAAAAAGTGTCCGTGGGCATGCCCACAACCTGCCCTTGCTTGATGCGGTCAGCAACATAAGAGACCAGACGCATGTCCGGCGTATCAGAATTAATCTTGAGAATTTCCGCAGCCAAAACCGACTCCCCCAACCCGATAAGTAATACTTTTGTTCCAACAGCAAACCCAATCTACGCACTGCATGGGCACAAAAGCAGCCCAGTGAAACGATTAAGAATAAACCAGCTTGGAAAGAAAACCTAGACCCCAGCGTTCGCAATCGCTCGCCGCATAAGTATGATGGCTGTCAAATGACTGTTCAGAAGCAACCCGATTCCCGCTTGCGCCGCGTCACCAGCCGCCAGAATACGCTGGTCAAGGACCTGCGCAAAGCCTTCTCTCAGAGCGAGCCCACCGGTGAAGGCTATATTGCCGTGGAAGGCGTGCGGATCATTGAAGAGGCCATCCGCAGCGGCCTGCGTTTTCAGGCCGTGTTCTTTAGCGATGCTGGCAGCGCCCACGCCAACCGCCTATTGCCGCAGATCGCCAGCAATGTTGAGCTTATGCTGCTGCCCGACGAGGTTTTTGCCAGCGCCGTCAACACTGAATCGCCGCAGGGAGTGGCCGCTCTGGTAAAGCTGCGTCCGTATAAGTTTGAAGACCTGTTGGAGCAGGAACGTATGGGTTCGCAAAATCTGGGCTCGCAAAATCTGGGCTCGCAAATCAATGCCCATCTGCTGCTCGGCGTGGCTGGCATCCAGGACCCGGGAAACCTTGGAACGGTCATTCGCTCCGCGGAAGCGTTTGGCGTCCGCGCCGTGCTGCTGGCGGAAAAGACCGTCAGCCATTTCAATCCCAAAGCCGTGCGCGCCTCTGCCGGGTCGTTGTTTCGGCAACCGATCGTCCGGGTAAAGCTGGCCGAGAAAATCTCACTGCTCAAGCAGCGCGGCGTGAGGGTGCTGGCCACATCGTCACATAAAGGCAAACCGCTGCATCAAGCCGACTTCACCGGCGCGGCAATGATCGTTGTGGGCAATGAAGGCGCAGGCGTCCCGCCAGAGGTTCTTTCACTGGCCGATGAACTCATCACCATTCCGCACTCTCCGCGCGTGGAGTCACTCAACGCCGGAATAGCGGCATCGATATTGTTGTATGAAGCGGCGAGACAGAGAAAAGCACCTACCGCAGATCAGGGCGGATGAACGCGGATCAGACAATTGCCAGAAATGCCAAAATTGCCAAAGACCGCCCGAAAATGAAAATCTTTGAAACACAGAGGAAAGGAGGAACCGGAGGAGATGGGTCTGGAAGGTCTACAAGCGTCATTGTGTTCCTTTGTGTCCTTTGGGGTTGATGGTTTTTGGGCAATCTTGGCAATTTTGGCAATTGCCCGTGTCCGTGTTATCAGTGGTAAGGTTTTCTAAGGATGTCATTGTTTCAGGCACTCCCGGAGCAGCAAGGCCGCGGCGCGCGCCCTCTGGCTGACCGCATGCGTCCGCGCACGCTTGATGAGTTTGTCGGCCAGGAACATATCGTCGGGCCGGGCAAGCCGTTGCGTCTGCAGATTGAGCGCGACGATCCTGGCTCCATCATCTTTTGGGGTCCGCCCGGCACGGGCAAAACCACTCTGGCGCAGATCATCGCCCACGTGACCAAAGCGGAGTTCATAGAGTTTTCCGCAGTGCTCTCCGGGATCAAAGAGATCAAGCAGGTCATGGCGGACGCCGAAAAGGCCCGCGTCTACGGCACGCGCACCATTCTCTTCATCGATGAGATTCACCGCTTCAACCGCGCCCAGCAGGACGCGTTTCTCCCCCACGTTGAACGCGGCAATATCCGGCTGATTGGCGCCACCACGGAGAACCCGTCATTTGAAATCAATGGCGCGCTGCTCTCGCGCTGCCGCGTTTATATCCTGAACCAGCTTGCTGAAGACCAGATCGTCGTTCTGCTGCACCGTGCGCTGGAAGACACCGAGCGCGGTCTGGGCAAAATGGGCATCCGCGCGGCCAGCGAAGTCCTGCAGCAGATTGCCGCCTATTCCAGCGGTGACGCGCGTTCCGCTTACAACGTGCTTGAAGTTGCTGCCGCCACCGCCGGAGAAAACGGTGAGATCACCGAGCAGATCATCAAAGACACGCTGCAGAAGCGCGTCTTGCTCTATGACAAATCCGGAGAAGAGCATTACAACCTGATTTCCGCCCTGCATAAATCCGTGCGCAATAGCGACGCCGATGCATCTCTCTATTGGCTTGGACGCATGATTGAATCCGGCGAAGATCCGCTTTACATCGCGCGGCGCGTTGTGCGCATGGCCTCAGAAGACATTGGCCTGGCTGCGCCTGAGGCGCTGAATCTGTGCCTTTCCGCCAAGGACGCCATTGATTTTCTGGGCATGCCGGAAGCCGCGCTCGCACTCGCCCAAGCCGTTGTCTACCTGGCTCTGGCGCCGAAATCGAACGCGCTCTACACCGCTTATAGCGCCGTCCTTGAAGACGTGGAAAAGACCGCCGCCGAGCCCGTGCCGCTGCACATTCGCAACGCTGTAACCAAGCTCATGAAACAGGTCGGTTACGGCAAAGGCTACAAGTACGCCCACGATCTGGAAGAAAAAGTCGCTGACATGGAATGCATGCCAGACAATCTGCGCGGACGCGAATACTACCATCCGACTGCGGAAGGCCGCGAAAAAGCGCTGGCGCAGCGGATGGAAGAAATCAGGCAGCGAAAAGTAGAGCTGCGCCATGCTGAGGCTCCAATCAAGGAGAAAAAAACAAAGGCCGTAAAACGCACAGGTGAAGAGAAGGAATAAGGGTAGTTACCATTTAACGCTTGAAAACGGTTCAGGGTGCCATAGAGCAATACAAGCTACCTGTCGACTGTGTGTGTTCTCTTAACTAAGGTTTGAGATTTTTCTCACCCACTGCCTTATTTTTCACCACTCGCAAGCTCCGACTCGACACCGGTTATCAAGCCCTGATCCTGATACTTGTCGAGTTCATTGAGCGGCTGCAATACAAAATGCTGAAGAACGGACCGCAATTCTTCCTCTGAAGCCCCCAACTCCTTTGCTACTTCAATTCGACGGCGCATTAGTTCTGCTTCCCTCAATTTGTTCTCCAGTTCTAGTCCGCGTCTTTCTTGAGACTCGCGATACTGTTTATCTTTCCCGCGTTCGTGCCGGTCTTGCAAATAAAGACGAATCTGTTCCAAGATTCCGTCCACTCCGAGAAATTTCCAGAATCCCGGGGAATGTAATTCCACTTCTATCAGTAGCAAGCGTTCAGATAATGGAACTAG
>DATBCN010000514.1:0-4827 GCA_036270475.1 Candidatus Angelobacter sp.
GAAATACGGGATGACTCCGGCCCAGGCGGTCCGCTCGGCCACTTTAAGCGCCGCTGAACTGCTGAGCATGCAAAATGACGTTGGCAGCATCGCTCCGGGTAAATATGCTGACGTGGTTGCCGTAAAGGGCGATCCCCTGGCCGACATTACCCTGCTGCAGAAAATTGACTTTGTAATGAAAGGCGGCGAGGTGCATAAATCCGCCGTTCACTGAGTCCAACCCGGCAGCGCCGAAATGAATCTATCAAGATGGATGCTATTGTGGATCATTCTCGGCATGGGATGGCTTGGAATACTGTTTGCGGCAGTGTCCCTGTTCCGCATTGCCGGCTACGCTGACAAAAAACTGCGTCGCCTGGCTGACCGGCCACGGTTCCGCAACGATCAGGCTGCCTGATTCAGCCGGTTTGCGGCTCCGGCCAATTCTTCCTGTTATCCCGCCTCAGCTATTCGAGATTTCTTGTCCTTCTCAAACAATTTTCCCTCCGCGATTCCATGTGTGAGGGTATGTGCCTTGATTTTACTGTGTGGTCACTATCCAGAGCGGTTGCACGCTCTGGAAAAAAGGTGAGGTTGTTAAAAGGCTCAAAGAGCCGTCCGCGGTCTTGATGCCGAAAGCTGAGATGTTTGAAGTTCCAGTATTGGCGACATAAAGGAATGTGTTGCTCACATCCACGGTCACAAAGGATGGTTGCGGTGTTCCCGTTGCCACAAGCGTATAGGGCGAGCCGGTAATCGGGGCCAAAGCGCCGGAGCTGATCTTGAAAGCCGAAAGATTATTGGATCCCTGGTTGGCACAGTAGAGAAATGCCGCCGTGGAATCCACCGCGATAGAAACAGGCGTGGTGCCGGCGGCAAAGGGCGAACCGGCAACGGCTGTCAGCGCTCCGGCGCCGGAAATACTGAAGGCGGCAATGGCGTTGTTGGCTGAATCCGCGGCGAAAAGAAATTGTCCTTTGGGATCAATCGTGATTCCCGCCACATTGGCGCCGGCGCCGGCATTGAACGGCGATCCAGCCACCGCGGAAAGCGTGCCATTGGAAGCAATGGCAAATCCTGAAATTGTGCCCAGCGTTCCGTTGCCTACAAACAGAAAACCTGCCGTTGGGGAAACCACCATGGACTGCGGATTAGCGGCCGTGGCCGTGGGCGCACCAATTGAAGCAAGAAGTCCGCGCGCGGTGTCAACGCTGAACGCTGAGATCGAAGCCGAACCCTGGTTCAAAACATAAAGAAACGTGCCTGTGGAGTTAATGCCCACGGCCACCGGCGAGGTCCCTACGGGAGTTGGCGGCAGCGCCGTCCCAACTGGCGTGAGCACTCCACTCACGTGGTCCACGGTAAAACCGGAGACAGTATTCGAAGTAAGGTTCGGCACATACAGAAAGTTTTTAGAGGGATGCAGGGCAAGGGAAACCGGTCGAGCGCTGGTGGCAAATGAGGGTACCGGCAAAGCTGACAGGTCGCCCGTGCTCTTCTCTGCCAGGCCGTGAATTCCGTTATCACCCTGGCCCACAACATACACAAAGGCCAGCGTTGGCGCGGTGGAGCTCTTGCTTGATCCCAGACAGCCGCTCAGGAGAACAAGAATCAATAATAATGACGTAATCGTGATGAGTGCTTTCATTCAGTGCTGCCTCATTCTTCAAGAGAAATTTTGGAACGCAGTTTTTGCTCCCGCGCTGCAAACTGGCGCTGACCTGGGCCATCAAGCTGGGCAAGCCGTAAATCAGTCTAGCGGTTTGCCCTTATTCTATCCAGTGGCGCATTTGTTGTCTTCGGGCGCAGCTTCGGTTAGTGCCTTCCCACCTGGGCATACGGGGAACGCCACGGCGTGGACTTTCTTGCGGGAATCGGCTTGAATATTCATTGGCCGTATGCAACTGCTCGACCCTCCGATGAAAACCATGCCTGCCTCATTGCCGAAGCGGATTTTGCGCGTGGTCCTGCGCGGTACCGGCCTGGCCTGGGGCATTGTCGCCTGCCTCTCTGAATATCTGCTGCGCCGGCTGGCCGGAAGGCTGCCGGAACAAACGCGGATTGAAGTCCTGCACCGCTGGTCGCGGTGGACGCTGGCCCGCATGGCCATTACTGTGGCCGTAAAGGGTTCTCCTCCCAGTACGGGCCTCATCGCCAGCAACCATCTCAGCTATCTGGATATCATTGTGCATAGCGCCGTTGCGCCGTGTGCTTTTGTCTCCAAACGAGAGGTGCGCCGCTGGCCTGGCGTGGGATGGATCGCCACTCTGGCCGGAACGATTTACGTTGACCGCTCCCGCCGCAGTGAGACCCATGCCATCCAACCGGAAATCCAGTCCGCACTGGCCAGCGGCCTGCGCCTGGTGCTTTTTCCTGAAGGCACCAGTTCGGATGGCTCCGGCCTGCTGCGCTTTCATTCGTCGCTCTTCCAGCCTGCCGTGGATCTGCAGGCGCCGGTTTCCGCCGCTAGCATCGCCTATGCCGTTTCCGGCGGCATTGCCGGCACTGAGGCCTGTTGGTGGGGCAACATGCCGCTGTTTCCTCACCTGATCAAGCTCTTGTCCAAGGATTCCGTCACGGCTACCGTGGGGTTCTCTACGGACTCGTTTCGCTTTACGGACCGCAAGCAGGCGGCGCTGCAGATGCACCAGCAGGTGGACCAACTCAGGAACGCGGCGGTGGCGGTGGCAAAATGAATACGATGCGCGAATTTTCTGATGTATCGGCGGAGCCAGCGGTCCGTGGTTTTCTCCATGGACCGGCGCAACCCAATGGCGACGCCCTGGTGCTCACGCACGGCGCGGGCGCAAATTGCCAGTCAAAATTGCTGGCTGCCGTGGCCGGCGCTTTTGCCGATGCGGGCTATCTTGTGCTGCTGTGCGATCTGCCGTTTCGCCAGTCGCGTCCGCACGGACCGCCGTTCCCCGCCATGGCTGCGCGCGATCGTGAAGGTCTGCGCCGGGCCGTGGAAGTTTTGCGGCCCAGGACCGCGGGACGGATATTTCTCGGCGGCCACTCCTATGGCGGACGCCAGGCCAGCATGCTTGCCGCGGAGCAGCCTCAATTAGCGGCGGGACTTTTGCTGCTCTCCTATCCGCTGCATCCTCCGCGCAAACCAGCGGAGTTGCGCACCAAACACTTTCCCCAACTCAACACGCCGGCGATCTTTGTGCATGGTTCGCGCGATCCTTTTGGATCGCATGAAGAGATGAATTCAGCCCTGGCCTTGATGCCAGCGCGGAAATTGCTGGTTGAAATTGAAGGCGCGGGCCATGATCTGCTGGGCAAAAAAGCCAACAACGATCTTCCAGCAGGAATCGTGCGAAGCTTCCAGGAATTTTTCCAAGCGATGTTCTAGTCGCTGGCGCGGGCGATGCCGGCCTTCACCACATGGGGCGCGCCTTTTTCCAGCTCGTGTTTGGCGATTGCCTCCGTGTGTACCTCGTCCGGCCCGTCGGCCAGGCGCAATGTGCGAACATTGGCCCATGCGCCGGCAAGAAATGTGTCCTGGGAGACGCCTGCGCCGCCGTGGGCCTGGATCGCCCGGTCGAGAACGCGCAAAGTCACGTTCGGCGCCACCACCTTGATCATGGCAATTTCCGCCCGCGCCGTTTTATTGCCCACCGTATCCATCATGTACGCGGTCTTCAACGTAAGCAGGCGCACCTGCTCAATTTCCATGCGCGATAGGGCGATATCTGCCCGCAGCGTGCCCTGCTCCGCCAGCGGCTTGCCAAACGCGACGCGCGACTTTACCCGCTGGCACATCGTTTCAAACGCGCGTTCGGCCACGCCGATACAGCGCATGCAGTGATGTATGCGTCCCGGCCCCAGGCGGCCCTGCGCAATTTCAAATCCGCGGCCTTCACCCAGCAACATATTGGCGACGGGGATACGCACATTCTCATAACTCACTTCACCGTGGCCATGCGGAGCGTGATCATAGCCAAACACCGTGAGCATCCGTTCGATCTTTACACCCGGCGCATCCATGGGCACCAGCACCATGGACTGCTGTTGATGGCGCTTGGCCGCGGGGTCCGTTTTGCCCATGAAGATAGCGACTTTGCAGCGCGGGTCGCCCGCGCCGGAAGACCACCACTTGCGTCCATTGAGGACGTATTCGTTACCATCGCGGCGGATGCTGGACTGAATATTCGTGGCGTCGGAAGAGGCCACGCCCGGCTCCGTCATGGCAAAGCAGGAGCGAATTTTGCCTTCCAGCAGCGGCTTGAGCCAGCGTTCCTGCTGTTCCGGGGTGCCATAGCGCGCCAGCACTTCCATGTTGCCGGTGTCCGGAGCGGAGCAGTTAAAAACTTCCGGGGCCATCATGCTGCGGCCCATCATCTCGCACAGCGGCGCGTATTCCAGGTTGGTAAGGCCGGCGCCGTGTTCGTTTTCCGGCAGAAAGAGGTTCCACAAGCCGGCGGCCCGCGCTTTTGGCTTAAGCTCTTCAATCACCTGGCTGGGCGTCCAACGGGCTTTCTCTATTTCCTGAAAGTAGCGCGCTTCATTGGGATAAATGTGCTCATCCATGAACGCGCCCAGGCGCTGCAGCAGTGCTTTGACTTTCTGGCTGTAATCAAAATTCATATCGGCCCCCAAGGCATTCCGGGACGGGCACCCGTATCCTGCCTGCCCAGAGATTAGACACTACTATTTTGGCCCGTGGCTATGGGAAAAAAACCCGCGCCGGAAAGAGGCCGGGAAAGCGCAAGCTGCGCGCCGGAACCCAGACTTTATGATTTTAAGGAAACTGCCGGCGGACTGCTAGGACGCGACGGTGGAACCTTCTTCTTCTTCGTCCGTGACTGGGAGGGTATAAAGCGCGACCTTGAACGGGGCCAG
>DATBCN010000515.1:0-3550 GCA_036270475.1 Candidatus Angelobacter sp.
TTATCGCCTCTATGTCAGGACGCTGCACCTCATGGATATTACAGACTGGCGGATAAAAATCGATGAACTGGACCGCCGCCTGGTGGAACTGTTGAATGAGCGTGCGCAGGCCGCGCATGAGATCGGCAAGCTCAAACGGAACACCAGCATGCCCATCTACGAACCGCTGCGCGAGAAGATAATTTTTGAGAACGTGCAGCGCGCCAATCGCGGACCATTGCCGGCAAGCGAACTGCGGCAGGTATACGAAAGAATTATTGACGTGATGCGCAACATCCAGAAAAACGAGATCGCGCCGAACATGGAAGCGGGCGACAAGCACACGGAATTTGACGTTGAGGTCAATGATTAAGGTCCTTCTGAAATCCCGAGCGCGGCGAGGGGACCCTATACAAACGATTCAACATAGGGCAGGAAGGCGGCCCATTGGTTTGAGCAGATTGCAAGAGGAAGGGGTCCCTCACCGCTGCGCGGGATTCGGGACTTTAGAATGAGCAGCAGCAGAATGAGCAGCAGCGAGGCCGGCTTGCGCGACGAGCTGCCTGCCTTCAGTCGCAGAGGAATGATGGCGTAGAGGAAAGTTTTGAGCGGTTTGGAGCGGAGCGACAGGAAAAAAATGATTGTAGCCATGCAGGAACAAGCCGCGGAAGAACAGATCCAGCAGGTAATTGAGCGCCTGGTGAGCATGGGTTTTGAGGTCCATCGCTCCACCGGCGCGCGCCAGACGGTGCTGGGAGCAGTGGGCGCGCGGCATGAATTTGACATCCGCGATATTGAGGTTCTGCCCGGCGTGGGCGAAGTCCATCGCATCAGTTCGCCCTATAAACTTGTCGCCCGCAGCTTCCGGCCAGACGGAACGATCGTAAAGTTTGCGCGAGGCGTGAGCATTGGCGGAGATGAAATTGTGCTGATGGCCGGGCCGTGCTCGGTGGAATCGCGCGAACAGATTTTTGCCGTCGCGGAATCCGTGGCCCGCTCCGGAGCAAAGTTTCTGCGCGGCGGAGCATTTAAACCGCGCAGTTCGCCGTACTCGTTCCAGGGCATGGGTGAAGATGCGCTCAAGCTGATGCGCGAGGCTCCTGATAAGTTCGGCATGCTGGTGGTAAGCGAGGTGATGGAAATCTCCCAGATCCCGTTGATGCTGCCTTACGTGGACATGCTGCAGGTGGGCGCGCGCAACATGCAGAATTTCAACCTGCTGCGTGAACTGGGCAAGGTGCGCAAGCCGGTGCTGTTGAAGCGCGGCATCGCCGCCACCATTGAAGAACTTTTGCTCTCCGCCGAGTACCTGATGGCCGGCGGAAATTATGAAGTCATCGTGTGCGAGCGCGGCATCCGCACCTTTGAAACCTACACGCGCAACACGCTGGATATCTCGGCTATTCCTATCGTCAAAAAACTTTCCCATCTGCCGATTCTTGCCGACCCCTCGCACGGCACCGGCCGGCGGGACAAAGTCTCCCCCATGGGGCGGGCCGCCGTTGCCGCCGGGGCGGACGGCCTGCTGATTGAAGTCCACAACGATCCTGATAAAGCCCTTTCCGATGGGGCCCAGTCCCTGTATCCTGAGCAGTTTGCCAAGCTCGTGGCTGAACTTCGCGTGATTGCGCCTGCGGTCGGAAGAAGGCTTGTTTAGCCGTTTGTAGACTGGTCACATTCGGAGATTCAACGAACCTAGAATTCAACGACCATTGAATTAGCGAACATTGAATTCAACGAACATGGAAAAGCGGCCAACTGCAAAACTCTTGAAGACCTTCAAGCATTGCTTAACAGACTGCATAGGCCCGAGAAGCCAGATTTCGCTTGACTTTCGAGTCTGGAAATGCTAACTTAAGTCTTTTATTTTCATTGGTTTAATGTGTTTTTGAAGCAGTTCAAAAAGGCCGGTAATAGTCGCCAAATCGCGCGGGTTGGGCATGGATTGAAGGGCGGTTGGGCGGGTTATTGCTGGGGTTGAATCTTGTAAGTGCTTTGGAATCCTAGTTGAGGGATAGGGGGTAGGGCACAGGCAAGAATTGTCCGCGAAACAGCATGGCGTTCAAGCAAATCACCATCATCGGCACCGGTTTGATTGGCGGGTCACTGGCCCTGGCCCTGAAGGCTGCAGGGTTTGAAGGCAGGATTGTTGGTTGCGACCGCAGGCCGGTGCTGGACCGCGCCCGCTCCATGCGGGCCATTGATTCTGGCACAGAAGATCCAGTGGAAGCGGTTACAGGCAGCGACCTGATTGTGCTGGCCACGCCGGTAGGCGGGATCATTGACCTGATTGAGCGCATTGGGCCCATCGCGCCGCCGGATGCTCTGATTACCGATGTGGGCAGCACCAAGAAAGAAATCCTTGATCGAGCGCGCTCCGTTTTCGGAGACAAAGCGCCGCAACGCTTTCTTGCCGGACATCCCATGGCGGGCAAGGAACATAGCGGACTGGAAAACGCGGAGTCCAAGCTGTTTCTGAATGCCGTGTGGCTGCTGGTGCCGCAGGCCGGCCAGTCCACCGACCGGGGCAAGATCAAGGACTACTGCGAACTGCTGGAAAAAATGGGGGTCCGTATTTTAAAAATGGAGCCGGAACGGCATGACCAGATGTGCGCCTGGACAAGCCACCTGCCGCAGATGGTTTCCACCGCGCTGGCCACTACCTTGGTGGAAGAGTTGGGCGACAATTCTGATGTGCATGCCATTGGCGGGCGCGCGTTGCGGGAAATGACGCGCATTGCGTCCAGTCCCTACTCCATGTGGCGGGACATTGCGCACACGAATACGACAAATATCGAATATGCGTTGACCCGGCTGGAGCAGCGGTTGCAGCACATACGGGAGAACCTGCGCACGCCGGCCCTGCGGGAAGAGTTTGAACACGCCAGTCGTTTTGAACTGGGCACAAGAGACGTGGCTGCTACCGTGCTAGTGCTGCCGGGATGGCAGAACTCGGGTCCGCGCCACTGGCAAACTCTCTGGGAGCAGCAAAACCCCATTTTTCTGCGGGTGCAGCAGCGGGACTGGGAATATCCTCATCGCGAGTGGTGGGTGGAACGGATCACGGCGGAAGTGAAGCAGTCCCCGCCGCCGATTGTGTTTGTCGCGCACAGTCTCGGATGCATTGCGTTGGCCCATTGGTGCAAAGCTGCGCCGGGTGAAGTGGCCAGGATCAAAGGCGCGCTGCTGGTTGCGCCCGTTGACGTAGACAGCAAAGATGCACCCAAGCCACTCAAGGATTTTGCTCCAACGCCGCGCGAGCTTCTGCCATTTCCTTCCATCGTGGTGGCCAGCAGCAATGATCCATATGTGACGATGCCTCGCGCACGGGAGTTTGCGCGCTCCTGGGGCAGCCGGTTTGTCGATATCGGGGCTGTCGGTCACATTAATGGCGAGTCGGGGTTGGGCGATTGGCCGGAAGGGAAGCGGCTGCTCCGGCATTTGATTGAGGGTGAGTGAGTTAGAATCTTCTGTTTATGAATAAAGTCATTGCCAGCGCTGATGAAGCAGTTCGCGATGTAACGGACGGCTGCATGATTATGGTCGGCGGTTTTGGATTGTGCGGCATCCC
>DATBCN010000516.1:0-2838 GCA_036270475.1 Candidatus Angelobacter sp.
AGCTCTTCCGCCAGCGCTTCCTGCGGCAGCAGGCATAGGACCCACTGATTGCGCGCGTCCTGCGCGTATGCGCCGCGGTCCACTCCAGGGACGGCATGAATCACTTTAGCCCCATGTTCTTTGGCGACTTTCACCGTTTCATCCCGTGAACCGTGGTCCACCACGATCACCTCGTCACAGGGGCGCAGCGAATCCAGGGCGCGGCCAAGCGAGCGAGCGCTATCGCAGGTATGAATCAGGGCGCTGATCTTTATCTTAGGCATTTTGTCTTAGGCATAGGTTTTACGCATAGGTTTGAGGCATGGGTTGAAACATGGGTTTAAAACATGGGGTTTAAAACATGAGGATTTATCCGTCCAGCCCTTGCTTTAAAAGCTTTGACCATTAAAATCCAGCCACTATGCAGACCCTATGGCGTCAGATCCGGCGGTCATCACTTGCTTCCATGTGAGTTGAATGCTGCTTTTGCAGCTCGAAAAATGCATAGGACAGGCTTTTCTTCACCGCCGGCTCAGGCTAACAACCGGGGCCTCGCGGGGGAGACACGCATGGCCCAGATACTGCTCGGCGTCACGGCACAACAATTGACATTTATGGCAGCGAATCGGGCCTTTCACAACGGCCTTGGGCCGCGCCGACGGGGGAGTATGGATCTTCGTCTGACTCATACATACACATTACTCCCTCAAGGACTTGCTGCAACACAAATCGCACAGGCTTGGGCTTTTGGCTGCTTGCTTTCAGAAACCGGAAAAAGGAACGCCGCTTTTCAGACGGCGTTCAGCATTTCCTTCCAAGGATTAAAGAAATCTGGAGCACAGACAAATTTAAGGTTAATTCCGCACACCCGGTGTTACCGTAATCGGGCTCTGCAACTGGAACGCGATGACAGCTTCAGGCCGCAGGATGATCTGTTGGCCTTTCGTCGCCGCGGAAACGCCTGTTCCCGCGCCGGCTCCTGCCGCCGCGCCTATGGCCGCGCCTTTACCGCCGCCAAAAATGCCGCCCAGGATCGCGCCTACAGCCGCGCCCCCGCCTACTTTTGCCGCCGTGGATTTGCCGCGCCCATTGCCGGACTTGGACCACTGGCTCGATTGCAAGCTGTAGCTTCTGCCGTTCATGGTGAGCTTGGTCAACTCCAGCGTAAGCACGGACTGTCCGGCAAAACGTCCCGCTGACTTCACTTCAACCACGCGGCCTTCAACGTCAGCCGTGGTGGGAATGACCGTCTGGTCATCCATGGCTACCGGAGCTGAGATGGACCCGTGAAATACATCGCCAATCTGCGCTTTCTCCGAATTCACTTCGTCATTCAGGCGGACGCTCAACTGCGTTCCGGCAGGCACGGTAAATTTCTGCGGCGCTGGCGGCGCAATTGGAGCAGAGGGCGCGCTGGACTGCGCCGAATCATTGCTGCCGTTGCTATTGTTCGCGGGGACCGTGGTACGCAAGCTGTTGTCCCCGCCGGAAGAAGAGGGACGCGACGTGGTGGCCCGGTGCGTACTGGGTGAAGGGCGGCGCTCTTCTCGCAGGGGAGGCGGCATACTGTTATTCGCCTGATATTGCTGCTGCCCCGATTGATCGGCGGCCGAGGCCGGTGCAACTTCCAGATTGTTCACCACCGTCTTTACGCCTTCAACCTGCGCCGCATCATTGGCGGCTGCATTGCGCGCCGCGTCACTGCTGACATTTCCGGTAAGCGTTACCGTGCCCCCGTTGGCATTGATGTTGAGTTGTTTGTCGGGAACATTGGCGTCCCCATTGATCTTGTTCTGGACGTCGGAGGCGACCTGCGCATCCGTGCGACTGCCCAGGCGCGAGCAGCCCACTGCCAACAGCGCCAGGGAAACCAGGACCACCCAAAGATTTTTCTTCATAAACATTGCTCCTAATAAAATTTTGGTGGCGTTTGTATGGTTAGATGCAGAGCTGCCGGAATCGACTGCATCTCGCATGTAAAAATTTGTAAGTCAATGACTTACGTCCATTTGCAGAGGGGCAATGCGCGCGGCCAGCGGTCCAACTCTGCTTTCCCTATTCTAACCCCGCAATGCCGCCAGAGTTGCTGGAATCAGCCCCTAGTTTCCCTCTCGGGAATCACTTAACCCGTTTACCTGGTGCGCCCGCAACCACTGAATCCACGCGGGTTAACGCCGAATATTCTGGCCATCGGCCCAATGTCACATGTCGATCCCTCGCGCAGCATCTTTAACTGGTCTACGGTGACAGGCGGATTTTTGAGGAGGGTCTGCGCGACGCGAGCCCCGGCAAACATCAGCGGCATGGGAACATGCACCGCCGGTTTGCGCACACCGGCACAGTGCGCGATCTCAGCCAGCATTTCGTTCAGCGTAAGTTCGTCCGCGCCGCCAAGTTCAATGGTCTGGTTGGTTGCGGCGTCTGCCGTCAACGCGCGGACAAAGCAAGAAGTAACATCGCCAACAAAAATGGGCCGGAATTTCGGCTTGCCGTCGCCCGGAACGGGCCGGAAGAGCGGAGCCGAACGCATAGTCTCCATCATCTGCGTTACAAAACCGTCCCCTTCGCCAAAAATCAACGACGGACGCAGGATGCAATACGGTATCCCGCTGTTGCGGACTTCTTCTTCGCCCTTCGACTTTGTCACTTGATACGCTGCCGCGCCGTCGGCGCGCGCTCCTAACGCCGACATCTGAATAAATCGCTTCACTCCCGCGCGTTTGGCTGCTTCCACCACGTTGCGCGTGCCCATGTGATGAACCCGCTCAAACGTGTTGCGCCCCTGCTCCATAATGATGCCGACCAGATGTATCACCGCATCGCAGCCCTGCATGGCTTGATCAAGGCCGGTACCTTCGG
>DATBCN010000517.1:0-9123 GCA_036270475.1 Candidatus Angelobacter sp.
CAAACGCCAGTTCGACGATGCGGTCGCGCTCGTCGTGCGCAATGGCTTTGGTCTTTTTATCCTTCACGATCTCTACGCCGATCATCAGGCCACGACCGCGAACATCGCCAACCATGGGATGAGTTTTCATCCAGCCGCTCAAGCGCTTCATCATGTGGCTGCCAACAACCTCAGCGTTTTTGATGGCTTCGCTTTCCAGGATGTCCATTGTCGCCAATGCAGCTTCAATGCAGACCGGATTGCCGCCGAAAGTGGATGCGTGCGAGCCGGGAACCCAGTCCATGATCTCCGCGCGCGACAGCATCACGCCCAGAGGCATGCCGGAGGCGATGCCTTTGGCGATAGTGATGATGTCCGGCTCAACACCGGTATGTTGGATGGCCCACCATTTGCCGCTGCGTCCCGCGCCGCTCTGAACTTCATCGGCGACAAGAAGGATGCCGTGCGTATCGCAGATGCGGCGCAACTCGCGCAGGAACTCCGCCGGCGCCGGCAGATATCCGCCTTCACCCTGGATAGGCTCAATAAAGATGGCAGCGCACTCTTCCGGCGGCATGATCGTCTTGAAGACGCGGTCTTCAATAAAGCGCACGCACTCGGCAATGTGCTCTTCCGCCGACATGCCTTCAGGCTTGCGGTAGACGTTTGGATAGGGGACGTGGGCCACGCCCGGGACCACAGGGAAGAAGCGGCGGCGCTGCTGCGTCTTGGACGCGGTGAGTGAGAGCGCTCCCATGGTGCGTCCGTGAAACGCGCCGTAAAAGGCGATGATACCCTGGCGCTTGGTGTGGTAGCGCGCCAGTTTCATGGCGGCCTCAACGGCTTCAGCGCCGGAGTTGCCGTAATACGCGCGGACCGGGCCAGACATGGGCGCGACTTTTTCCAGCCGCTCCGCCAGCGTAATCATGTTCTCGTAGTAAAAGTCCGTGCCCGACATGTGGATCAGTTCGGCGGCCTGCTTCTGGATGGCCGCAACCACCTTGGGATGGCAGTGTCCGGTGGAAACCACGGCAATCCCGGCGGAAAAGTCCAGGAATTCGTTGCCGTCCACGTCTTCAATCATCACGCCGCGGCCGCGCTTGGCTACCAGCGGGTAAGAGCGTGTATATGAGGGAGAAACATATTTTGCGTCGCCCTGCAGTACGGCCTGCGCCTTGGGACCGGGCAGTTTGGTGCGGATCTTTGGGCCGGCATTGGAAATAGCTTGCGTTGCCATAAATCATCCTCTTTTCAAAATCGTAGCGTGTGAGTGCGTTCAGCCCTGGCTTCACGGAAAACGGTCCTACGTGAAAAAGCCGGGCAGATGAAAGATTGAGGTAGAAAGAGGATTAGTCGCCGGCAAATAGATTGGCGCGCGCATGCGAAGGCAACACCGCCAGGTAGCGGCGCGGGCAGACCAGAAAATCCACCCAGCACGCCAGAGACCGCTTGGGCGTACTGACTGCAAACCAGGATGTGCTGCGCGAGGTCATTTACACTTCTATTATAGCCTGAAAACGGCGCGCTTTTGGCGGTTACTACAGTGCATTTCCCTGCCTGATTCATGCCATTCAGTCTTTTTGCATCGATGGCGGAGTCGGCGCCGTCAGATGATAATAAGCAAGGCGAAGAAAACTTTATTCGGCGGCGCGCGATAAGGAGCATGAGAGTGCCAGGCAAATGCCAATCCCGCGGCCTGGAGTGCAGCGACAGTACAAATGACAGCAGCCCAGCAACAGCAACGCTCCCGGATCATCGTGGCCTTTGCCCTGCTCTACGTCCTTTGGGGATCAACCTATCTGGCCATGCGCGTGGTGGTGCGGGATATGCCGCCCTACGTGGCCGGGGCGGTGCGCTATCTGATTGCCGGGCCGGTCATGCTGGGCGCGCTGGCGTTGATGGGCCGCAAAATCCGCCTGAGTGCCCAGGACCTGCGGCGTTTGCTGGTGATCTCCATCTTGCTGCTCTCAACCGGGAACATTGGCGTGCTATGGGGAGAAAAATACGTTGCCAGCGGACTGGCATCATTGATCGTGGCCCTGGTGCCAATCTGGGTGGTGATGCTTGAGGCCTGGGTCTTCCGCTCCGGACGCATGACGCCCAAAGGTCTCTTCGGCCTGGCGCTGGGGATCGGCGGCTTGCTGGTGCTGCTCTGGCCGCGGATCGCTTCCGGCAGCCACCTGGGGCGTTTGGAGCTGTTGGGATCGGGCATTCTTGCCGGCGCGTCATTTTTCTGGGCGCTGGGCTCCATATTTTCCCATCGTTTTCACCTGACCGTTGACGTGTTTGTTTCCGCAGCCTGGCAAATGACACTGGGCGGCCTGGTGAATGGCGTTATTGCGCTTGCAACAGGCCAGTTCCCAAAGACGCACTGGACAGCGCCTGCGCTTACAGGCATCGGCTATCTGATTGTATTTGGCTCCTGGGCCGGATATACGGCTTATATTTACCTGCTGGAGCATGTTCCTACGCCGAAGGTGGCGACATACGCTTACGTCAATCCGATTGTGGCGGTGTTTCTGGGTTGGATCATTCTGAAGGAACAAGTCGATATTTTTATGTTGGTGGGGACGGTGATCATTATCGCTTCGGTGGCGTTGGTGAATACCTCAAAGTTGAAGCAAACCTCACCGGACCAACCTATTGAAGAATTGCCGTCCTGCCCAAAGACCGTGAATGTTGCGGGAGACTGAGTGGTATTTGGTAATTGGGGAATTTAGTAATTTGGTAATTGAACACCAAGAGGAACATCGACAATTCAGGTTTTCAATTACCCATTTACCAAATTACGCAATTACCAAATTCTCTCACTTCCGCTTCCATCGGCTCCCGTCTTTGCTGTCTTCCACAATGATTCCAGCGTCAGCGAGTTGTTTGCGGAGTGCGTCTGAGCGGGCAAAGTCGCGGGCCTTTTTGGCGGCATTGCGTTCTTCAATCAGCCGGTTCACCTCTTCGTCGGAAATTCCGCTGCCGCCAACGCCTGCCTCCGTGGCGACACCGTGCGACCTGGCCCATTCCATGGCTGCTTTGGTTTTTTCCGCATCGTCGTCTTTCAGGACGGCAAATATCTCGTCGAACTGCCGCAATGCCTCAAGCACGGGCGCTTTGTCGCCGTCACGCAGTTCGCCGCGATCGGCCAGGGTGTTGACTTCACGCACCATGTCAAAGATTGCCGCTGATGCGCGCGCTGTATTGAGGTCGTCTTCCAGTCCGGCGCGCATTTCCCTTTTAGCTGTTGCTGCCGCTTCCTGCGCCATGGGATTAGTTCCCGCAGGAAGCCGGCTCATTCGCATGCGCGCATCAAAGGTGCGCAGCCGCTCCACGGATTTTGCCCCCTGTTCCAGCCCCGCGAAGGTGAAATTCAACTGTTTGCGGTAAGGGACAGAGGTAAGCAGAAAACGAATGGCAGAAGCCTTGTGGCCTTTTACCAGCAGATCACGCAAGGTATAAAAATTGCCCAGGCTCTTGGACATTTTCTCGCCTTCAACCAGCAGGAAGCGGACATGCATCCAGTGGCGGGCAAAGATTTTTCCGGTCAGCGACTCTGACTGGGCGATCTCATTTTCATGGTGGGGAAAGGTCAGGTCTTCGCCACCGGTGTGCAGATCAAAGCTGTCACCCAGGTACTTCATGGACATCACGGAGCACTCAATATGCCACCCCGGACGCCCCGGCCCAATCGGACTTTCCCAGAATGCCTCGCCTTCCTTAGGCGCTTTCCATAGGGCGAAATCGCGGGCGTTGTCCTTCTCATATTCATCCACATCCACGCGCGCTCCGGTCTCCATACCGGCAAAGTCTTTTTTGGATAGCTTGCCGTATTCGGGGAATTTTGCGATCCGGAAATAGTACGATCCATCCTCCGTGCGGTAGGCAAACCCCTTTTTTTCCAGAGCGGCAATAAACTCCGCCATCTCCTGGATGTGTTCCGTGGCGCGCACCATGCGTTCCGGGCGCTCAATGTTCAGTGAATCCATGTCCTGAAGAAACGCTTCTTCGTACTTGCGCGTGTATTCCTGGACCGTTTTTTTGTCCCGCGCGGCATTGCGGATAATCTTGTCATCCACATCGGTAATATTCATTACGTGCTGGAGTTTGAATCCGCTCTGGCGCAAAAAACGCCGCAGGATGTCCACGGCGACAAAGGTGCGGAAGTTGCCGATATGGCCATAGTCATACACCGTGGGGCCGCAAGCGTACATGCGGACGGTGTTGTCCACGGCCGGCGCGAACTCCTCCACCTTGCCGGAAAGCGTGTTGTAAAGGCGCAGGGGCAAACCGTGATTGTAACAAAGAGCACAAAGCATCCGGGGCAGGGACGCGAAGCCCCGGGAGTTGTAAGATAGTAATTGTGCCTGAACTGAGAAAAGACCCCGTCACCGGACGCTGGGTCATTATTTCCACTGATCGTTCCCGACGCCCCGGAGACTTTTCCCGCGAATCCGCTGTGAGCAAGGGCGGCGTCTTCTGTCCTTTTTGTCCCGGCAATGAAAGCACAACACCGCCGGAAATCCTGGCCTACCGTCCGGGAGAAAACGCCAGGCGTGATGCCGCGGGCTGGAACCTGCGGGTGGTGCCGAACAAGTTTCCCGCGCTGGGAATTGAGGGTGACCTGGACCGCCAGGCGGACGGCATGTTTGATCGAATGAACGGCGTTGGCGCCCATGAAGTGGTGATTGAAACACCCGACCACGGAGAGACGCTGGCCACCATGCCGGTAAAGCGCGTGGAAGACATGCTATGGGCCTTCCGCGACCGCATTCTTGACCTGAAGCAGGACCGAAGGTTTAAGTACATTCTGGTTTTTAAGAACCATGGCGAGGCAGCGGGTGCGTCACTGGAACATCCGCATTCGCAGATCATCGCCTTGCCCATCCTTCCCAAGCAGGTAGTGGAAGAACTGGAGGGCGCAAAACGCTACTTTGCCAACAAAGAGCGCTGCATTTTTTGTGACATCATCCGCCAGGAGACGGAAGCGAAGGTGCGCATTGCCGCGGAGAACCAGGATTTTGTCACGCTCTGTCCTTACGCGCCGCGCTTTCCTTTTGAAACCTGGATACTGCCCAAGCGGCATGAGTCGGCCTTTGAGAATTCGCCGTCGACTTTGTACGAAAACCTCGCGCGCATGCTGCGGACCATCCTCAGCAAGGCGGTGCGGGTGCTCGATAATCCCGCATACAACCTGATTGTCCACAGTTCGCCGATCCAGGAGAATACCAACGACTTCTATCACTGGCACCTGGAGATCATTCCCAAGCTGGCCAAGACCGCAGGATTTGAGTGGGGGACGGGTTTTTATATCAATCCCACTCCACCCGAGGAAGCAGCAAAGTTCTTGCGGGAAGCGAAGGTGGAAGAACGGCAACCGGTGGAAGTGTAGTCTTCATAGTCTCGAGCGAAGCGAGAGATCACTATCGTCTGCAAGAAACCTTAAGCACGCGATTCGCGAATTACCAAAACAAAAATTGCCTGTGTCGTTTGACCTTGGACGCTTTCAAGACAATAGGGACCTTCTCGCTTCGCTTGGGGATTACAGAAAGCTTTGCTTCGGGATTGCAGAAAAAGCTACAGACACAACAACCCCTACTTAAGGCTGGATACTTCCCTCAGGTTCTTTACCAGTTCAATCACCCTTCCGGTAACATAATCAATTTCCGCCTCAGTATTGAAGCGGCCAATGCCGAAGCGGATGGCGCTTCCCGCAGCTTCGTCACTCAGGCCCAGGGCTTTGAGCACGTACGATGCGTGGGTCTTTCCTGACGAGCAAGCCGAACCGCTGGAAAGGGCCACGTCATTCATTCCGGTAAGCAGCGTCTCGCCTTCAACGTCCAGGAAACTCATATTCAAATTTCCAGGCAAGCGGTGTTCCATGCAGCCATTGATGACTACCTGGTCCAGTTCAGCCAGCAAACGGTCGCACAGACGGTCGCGCAGTCCGGCAACACGGCTACTCTCTTCCGCCATTTCATTTTGGGCGATCTCAACGGCCTTGCCGAAGCCAACAATGCCAGGAACGTTGAGTGTGCCGGAGCGAAGACCACTCTCATGGCCGCCGCCATCGATCATAGGGGCCAGCCGCACTGAAGCGTCATGCCGAACATACAACGCGCCACATCCCTTGGGCCCATAGAGCTTATGCGCGGTCAGGGACGCCAGATCAAGGCTGGCGCCGGCCACATTCAGCGGTACCTTGCCCAGGGCCTGCACAGCGTCAGAGTGGAAGAGAACACCACGCTCGCGGCAAAGCCGGCCGATTTCCTCAATCGGCTGAAGCACGCCAGTCTCATTGTTGGCCGCCATGATGCTGACCAGGATTGTCTGGTCAGTGAACGCGGATTTGAGCTGGTCAAGATCGATCAGGCCGTTACTTCCAACAGGAAGGTAGGTAACGCGATAGCCGTAGTTCTCCAGGCGTTTGCAACTATCGAGAACGGCCTTGTGTTCGCTGACAACGGTAATAATGTGGTTGCCCTTGTCGCGCCAGGTTTCCGCCACGCCTTTAATGGCGAGGTTGTCACTCTCCGTGGCGCCCGAGGTGAAGACAATCTCTTGCGGTGAGGCGCCAATAGCGGTTGCAATCTGGCGGCGCGCCATTTCCACAGCAGCGGCGGCTGCCCAGCCGAATGAATGGCTGTTGCTGGCGGCATTGCCGAACTTGCCCGTAAGGAACGGAAGCATGGCCTCCAGAACGCGCGGATCAAGCGGAGTGGTGGCGTGGTTATCGAGATAGACCGGAAGTTTGACCTGGACGTTGCCGTTGCTGTTCATCCTGTATTGATTTTACTAAAGGCAAGAGCTGCGGCAGCGAGAAATAAAAAAGCCCGCCAGCGAACTGGCGGGCCGAAGGGTGTGAACAGCAAGTGGTTAGAAGCGGAACGTTCCACCGACCGATATACGACGTGTTCCACCGTTCGAGCCGGGAACCGTTGTATTCGTGACGCGCGGATCTCCAAAGCCCGTGCCCGCAGAGAACAGCCCAGCATCTTCCAGGAATGGATCAATGCTCTGGAAGTTCGGGTGGTTCAGGAAGTTCAACGCAGTAGCATGGAATTCAAACGAAGTATGCTCGCCTAACTTGACCCGTTTGAAGATGGAAGCGTTTGCGGTGTTGGTGATGGCATCGGTCACGATGTTGCGTGCAGCATTGCCGAACGGTGTGCCGAAGATTTTGTCAGCTTCACCGCCGTTTGCGATGAAGCGGACCTGATTATTCTGAACTATCACGGCCGGTAGCGGGTTCCCCGACGCATCATTCAGACCGGCTGCACTCGAGTTGAGTGCATTCAGGCTGACCAGGGTGTTAGCCGGCAAAGTACAAACCGGAGCGGTTCCAAAGCTGGCGAATACCGAGCAGGCGTCCGCCGCGTAAATGCCTACGCTGGTAGCGGGGGCTTTGAGGTTCCCGATGAACGGATGAGCAGGCTCGGCGCCGCCGTTGAAGGTGTTAAAGAATCCCGCGTCAAAGTAATCCTTGGCTGAGAACTCAGAGATAAACACCTGCGATGGCGTGTAGCGCTGGCCCGAGGCAAGAACGTAGTTTGCAGACACGCCCCAACCGCCCAACAGGTGGCCGATAAAGCCGTGCTGCTCTTTGAACATCGGGAATTCTTCAGTAAACAGGATGGTCCATTGGTGCGGAATATCCAGTCCTGAGAAGCCGTATTCGCCTTGAGGATTCAGGTTGTTCTGAGCAAAAGCGTTGGAATTGGCGCCACTGAATGTGCTGAAAATTTCGCTGACGTTATCCAGGTTCTTGCTGAATGTGTACCCAGTGCGAATGGTGAGCTGCTTGAACAGGTTGGTAGCGCGAAATTCCGCCTGCAGGCCATTATAGTTGGATTTACCGGTGTTATTGCGGGTGCGCAGGATGCCTTCGTCGCAATGTACACGACCGATAGCAGCGCTTGCGCCCGGTCCAACCAACTGCGAGGTTGCGCAGGGCGTGACTCCTGCGGGAATCAAGCTCGGGAAGTCCGCCGCGAGCTTGCTGATCAGCGGGTTGGCGTTCAGAGACTGGAACAAGTCTTGTCCGTGATTGCCCGCATAGCGTACTTCGATCGCAGAATTCTTGGTGAGTTCGCGTTCAAAGCCGAAGCTCCAGGTATGGACTTTATCCGGGCCAAAGTTGGTTGGAATGCTGGTTTCAGCGAAAGTACGCGGATCAAATACACCCGGAGTAATCGAGGACGCGACTGATGCGCGAACATTGGGTCCCGTTGGAACCGCCGGCAATGGATGCGTACGGGGAGCTGGCAGGTTCTGCAGGAAAACTTCAGGTGATGAAGAGGACATGTTGATGTAAATGTTGTAGAACGGCGGATCGTAAAGCAGGCGATAGCCGCCGCGAAACGTGGTCTTGCCATGGCCGGTCAGAAAGCCGCCCCATTGCGGAGAGTAGGCAAATCCAACGCTCGGGCCAAAGCTGTTCTTTGGCGAAGGGAATACTGGGAAAGTGCGAACGGACAACGGAAGAGCGGGGTTCCACAACGCAGTAGCCGGGTTGCTCTCACGCGGAGTAGTGATATCGTGAAACAAGTTGGCTGGCTGACCATAGTAGGACCAAGTCAGTCCCAAGTTCACGGTCAGGTCGCGGCCGATCTTCCAATCATCGCCGCCGTAAATAAAAGTATCGTGCTCGCGGAAATCTAGCGTCGGATTTCCAGAAGCAATCTGTACGCGGTCAGGTTGATTGGCAACAAAGCTGGTACCGAGGCCAATGTCACCCCAGCTGTCAAACCTGAAAGCACCATTGATGGCGGGCAGGAAGACGTTGGGTGAGCGCTGGAAGGTATAGTTCACGCCAGCCTTAAAGGTGTGCTTGCCCATAACTAGATTCCAATTGTCCTGGGCCTGCCACGTGTTCACGATTCTGCTCTGGGGTAGGTTGGTGGCTGTGCCAATCGGCAATAGGCCAATGCTTGGGAAGTTGATGTCCGTGTCTGCGGTTCCCTGAGGTAAAAATCCAGAGGGGAAGCGGAAGGTCACCCGAGCGGCGGCCTGATCAACAGCATTGGCACCAGGAACGGTACCGATGGTGTTCGTGCCAAAATCAACGTTTAGGCGGTTAAAGCTGACACGGGCCTCATTCACCATGTGCGAGCTGAAGTTGTGGGTCCAACCGACCAGGATTGCCTGGCTTAACGC
>DATBCN010000518.1:0-12246 GCA_036270475.1 Candidatus Angelobacter sp.
CGTTGCCATGACAGCCAATGCCATGACTGGAGATCGCGAGAAATGTCTCGCCGCGGGAATGGACGATTATGTTTCAAAACCGATCGGCCGGGACGAACTGGAAGCCGCGCTATTGCGCAACTCTGGCCCCGTCGCACAGCCGCCAAAGACATCTCCATCAAACTCACCACCGAGTCCTGGTATAGACAAGGAAAACATGCTGCGGCGTTTCGGCGGCAACCAGGAACTCTTGCAGAGCATTGCCCAGATGTTCCCGGAGGAATCAGAAAAGGTCCTGGCCGCGATGAAAGCAGCGCGGTCTGACAAGAAGGCAGACCAGGTCCACCTGAATGCTCATACATTGAAGGGTATGTGCAAAATGTTTGAAGCCGCTGCCGCGGCTGACGCTGCTTCTGATTTAGAAGCCACTGCCTCCGCCGGTGGCCTGGGCACGGATGTTCAAGTGGATTTGTTGAGTGAAGAACTGAGCCGGGTGGTGCAGGCTGTCAAGGTCTTCCAGCAAACGCTAACCAGTTAGGAGAGCCAGGCTTATGGCGGACTAGATGAATTTAGGAGTGCGATAGGCAAACGGCGTAGTCAAAAAAAAGCGCTGGCGACAAAGCCAGCGCCTGAAGGAGTAAGGAAGAGAACGCAAATTTTCGATGTGCCCAGAGAGAAAGTGAATCGCCAGCGGTGCCGCCGGCGATCCCCATATCCGCTTTTAGCGGGAAGATAAGGCCGCGGTTATTTCGTTGCGGTTTCTTTCTTCACCTTTACTTCTTTAATCCGTGCTTTCACTTTGGCGGCGACGTTCTTGGGCAGAGGAGCATATTCCAAAGCAGCGGTCATGCCTTGCCCTTTGTCCACCATCCAGTTCAGGAAATCCACGAAAGCTTTTTCCTTGCCGGCATCCGCCCATTCGGCAGGAACCAGAAACCAGGTGAAGCTGCTGATCGGATAAGCATCCTTACCAGGGGCATTGGTGATGGAGACGCGGAAATCATCCGGCATGTCTTTCACAGAGGCTGCGGCTGCGGTAACTGATTCCAGGCTGGCTTTTACAAAGTTGCCCGCCGCGTTCTTTACGATGCCATACGACATCTTGTTGGAAATGGCGTAGATGAGCTCGACATAGCCGATGCTGCCTTCGGTCTGTTTGATCATTCCGGCAACGCCCTCATTGCCTTTTCCGCCCAAGCCTGCCGGCCAGTTAACCGAGCCGCCTTTGCCTACCTTGTCCTTCCAAGCGGAGCTCACTTTGCTGAGGTAGTCGGTGAAGATGTAGGTGGTGCCGCTGCCTTCCGAGCGATGCACGACGACGATATCCGTATCAGGAAACTTTACGCCAGGATTGTCCTTGGCCAGTTTGGGATCGTTCCATTTCTTGATGTTGCCGAGGAAGATATCGGCCAGGACATCTCCGGAAAATTTAAGGTCGCCTTTGATGCCAGAGACGTTATACGTGGGCACAACCGCGCCCATGACGGTGGGGATATGAAAGACTTTTCCGGATACTTTGGCGAGTTGTTCGTCGGTCATGGGACCGTCGCTGGCGCCGAAGTCGACCGTGCCTGACGTGAGTTGAGCGATGCCGCCGCCGCTGCCGATGGACTGATAGTTGATCTTCACATCGTTGTGGGCATTGTGATATTCGCTAAACCACTTCTGGTAAATCGGATTCGGGAAGGTTGCGCCCGCTCCATTCAGATTTGTCTCCGCGCTGCTTACGCCGGCGAAAGCGGCCACCAGCGCTAATGCCATTAAAAATCTCATTCTCATTGTTCCTCCTAGTTGGGTACGAGATGAACTTAACAAAGGAGTGTTAAATGAGTGTTAAAAGGGATTGAAGATGCGTAATTCCGTAAAGTCAGACGACTTTCATTCATGATTTTTGACGGATGGAAGGCCATAAGAGGCGGACATTCCGGTGCCAAAACGAAGTGCCATTTGATAAAGCACATTAGCCTCCCACCGGGCTGGGGGTGCTGGGCTAGAATCTGAGCACCGTGGAATAAAAAAGCGCCGGTACGCGCCGGCGCCTTGAGAGACGAGCAGGGAGAAGTGTGCTTACGAACTACGGAATCACATACCGCAAGACCAGATGGTCCATGAACATGTGGGCGTTCTTGGGAGCGCCTGCAGCCACGAACCACGGTGAGCGCGTGGAATAGCTGGCATCGTTGATGAGAAGGAGCGCCCCGTATTGCGGGTTTTTCCACAGGGCCTGCGTCAAGACGAAGCTACCTTCCTGGATGGCGCGGTTATTGTTGTTGGCAGAATTTGTTCCGCCAAAGCCGATGCAGGGCCGGTTCACAGCAGCATGTCCCGGTGCGCAGGAGATCGGGGTTGCCGTGGCTGCCGCAGTCAGGTCGTTGAACGAATTGCGTCCGAAGTAATAGCCGCCATAGTAAGCGCCAACCTGCGTTTTACCCATTGTGGCTTCAACACCGGTGTAAGCGGAACCGGCATGCACCATGGAGGTATCGATGGTAAAGGTACCCGGGCCAGTGGCGATGGGCGCTACGACATACTGAGGTCCAAGTCCGTTGAAGTATCGGGCAATGCCGGTACCATAAAGACCGTAGGCCATTACGCGGAAGTTCTTGGCCAGCTCAAGATTTAAGCCGCCCATGCCGGCGGTGCCAAAGTTGGAGTGACTATTAAATGTTGTGGCGCCTCCAGGGATAGCAGTTACCTTGACTGAAGTGATGAGTCCGCCGCCTTCCAGATGGAATGCGCGGCCGCCAAGCTTCGTGTCATAGGCCATCTTGGTCATGATGTCCGGAATCAAGTTCGGGACGCCCGTGGTGGCAGCGCCGTCTAGTTGAGTAGCCAGCACGGCGTTAAACGCGGTGGGAACCGTGACCTCACCGTTGGTGTATTGCTGTGGATTATCAATGGCCAGGGCCCATGAGAAATTATCGTTGGGACGGACCGTCAAGCGGAACTGTCCATCACGCGAATACGGGATTCCGACGTGAATATTGGCATCAGTGGAATATGTGGTTGCCAGGTCAGAAGGCATAGGCGATGTTCCAACGCGGTTCGGAGTAATCAAACTCCAGGCTTGACCGGCGGTGAGCTCCCATATGCCGCGCTTTACGTCCACAAAGAAGAGGCGCAGGCGAAGGGTATGCGGGTTGGTAGTGGCAAAAACGTTCGCGGCATCGTTTCCGTTGAAGTCGCCCTCCACGAAACCAGTGATGTTATTGGCTCCGTATTTGCCGCCAATCTTTAGGTTCCAGCGCGAATATTGCCCAGAGGCGCGATATTCCGTGAGATGTCCCGCAACGGTGTTGCTGAAAGGAATCGCTCCGAAATTTGTGCCAATCACGTTACCCGTATTTACTGTGCGGAAAATATTTTGGAAATCCACAAACCCGCCGGGAGTGAAGTCCGTTCCGCCGATGCGGAAAGAAAGCGGCGAATCCTTGGGCTTTTCCGAGTCCTGGAAAGTGGCAGTGGTGCTGACCGTGGTGAGCGATGCGTTCGCCAGATGAGGCGTGGATTCGGCCTGCTTTCTGGCCGCAAGTTCCTGGCGCAAAGCCTCAATCTGTTGCTGTTGGCTGGAGATTGCGTCCTGCAGGGTCTTGATCTGGTTGGAGATGCGGTCCTCAGAGCCTGTGTTGTTGCCGGCCGCGCTTTGTGCAAGCACGATATTCGAAGCCAGAAACAAGACAAACATTGTTTTAAGCAATTTCATTCCAATTTCCTCCACACGGGCATAGATATTTTTGTTGCGCTAGAAATGCGGCTTGAGCTGGTTGCGTTGAAAGATTTTTGTGCAACGACCTCTTATAGGGAAGCATTGTTAACAACAAATGAAAGAAAGATGAATGGAAGATGAAAATCGGGTTGGCCCGCCTATTGCTTGCGAATTTCATGCGACGGAACGTGAAGATACAAGCGAATTCAGGCTTTTGGCAGCAGAAAGAAAAATGTAGTCCCGTGTCCCACGGTACTTTCAACACGGACAGCACCGCCATGATTGAGAACAATATGCTTGACGATCGCCAGTCCCAGGCCGGTGCCGCCGCTTTCGCGGGAGCGGGCTTTATCGACGCGATAAAAGCGTTCAAAAATTCGCGGCAGATGTTCCGAGGCAATGCCGGGGCCAAAGTCGCGCACAAAGAATTCAATTCCGCCGCTTTGTTCGTGCGCCCCGATGATGATCTTTTTTCCGCTCTGGGCGTAGCGGAGCGCATTGCTGATGAGGTTGCCAAAAACCTGATGTACGGCGTAACTATCGGCCATGACAGACCAGTCGGGGATGTCTTCCACCGTGAGTTCCACATCCGCGGCACGCGCGTTTTCCTGCATGGAAGCGGCTGATTCGGCAAGCATCTGCCGGGCCGAGTGGTCTCGCGGGTCAAGTTTTTCTTCGCCGGATTCCACCCGCGCCAGCACCAGCAGGTCTTCCGTAAGACGTCCCATGCGTTCGGCATTGCGGCGGATGACCTGCAGAAATTCCCGCGCATTGTCATTCAGCAGGCCATCGGACTCGATGAGCGTCTCAGTGTAGCCGCGTATAGAAGTCAAGGGAGTGCGCAGTTCATGCGAAACGTTGGCGATGAAGTCCCGCCGGGTTTTTTCTACACGCTCCACTTCAGAAATATCGTGCAACACGCTCACAACGCCGCCATCGGGCAATGGTTCGGCATTTACCAGAAACGATCTGCGCCCGGAAAGCGAGGCTGCGATGGTACTTTCACGATGTTTGGATTTAAGCGCGGCACTGAGCGTGGCCAAAAAGTCGGGATGGCGCAGCACCTCAATCACCGATGCGCCAATGCGGACCTGCTGATGAACGATACCCGCAATCGCATGATTGGCCCAGCGCACTTTCATGTCCGGGGAGACGGCGATAACTCCGTCCGTCATGCTGTTCAAAAGGGCCTCAAGCTCAGAGCGGCTTTCACGCACAGCGGCAAAAATTTCCTCCAGACGGCGCGCGGTGCGGTCCAGCGCCATGGCAACCTGGGCGATCTCGTCTCCGCTGGTTTCGGCAATGCGGGCAGAGAGATCTCCGGCGGCAACCTGCTCGGCAAAACGGACAATACGGCGTAGTCTTCTTGCAATCACTTCGGCAATCGCCATCGCCAGAACAAGGGCCAGCAGCAGGGCAAGGATGGTGGCGCGCATCAGGTTGGAACGAATTTCGCCAATATGCTGTTGAATATTTGCCAGCGGATAAGCCAGACGAACGATTTTATCGCCGCTGGGCACAGCCAGATAAAGAAACTCAACCCCAACAGTGTGACTGAGCCGGGTGGAACTGCCAACCTTGCCGCTGAGCGCGGCAGCAATCTCCGGCCGTCCCGCGTGGTTTTCCATGGTTTTAGGGTCGGCTTCCGAATCGGCCAGCACCACGCCATCGCGGGCAATGATGGTGACGCGGGTTTCAGTGATCTGAGCTTCTTCAGCGGCCATCTGCTGCAAGGAATGCTGATGGTCGTTTTGCACGCGGAGAGCAAAGCCCTGGGCATTCTGCAAAAGCGAGCGTTCTCCGTCACCGCGCAAGGTATTTTCCCAGGTGCGGCGGATGCTGATATCAAGCGTGAGCGTCGCAGCGGCAATTACCAGGACAAATGCGCCCATCGCTTTGAGAAAAATGCGGTTTCTCACCGGGCAGCCTCAAACTTGTATCCGGCGCCGCGAACGGTCTTGAGATACCGCGGATCTTCCGGGTCTTGTTCAATTTTTTCGCGCAGCCGCCGGATATAGACGTCGACGGAGCGTTGGGTCACAAAAGAGAGATCGCGCCACACCGCATCAAGCACCTGGTCACGGCTAAACACGCGGCCAGGATGGGAGGCCAGAAAATGCAGAAGACGAAATTCGGTGGCCGTAACGTCAGTTGGTTTTCCCCGCACGGTAAGGGTCATGGAGTCGCCCAGCAGCTCAAAGTCTGGGGTGACAATGCTGGTGGTAAGTGGCTGCTCAAAACGCCGCAACACCGCTCTTACACGCGCGGTAAGCTCGCGTGTTCCAAAAGGCTTGGTGATGTAATCGTCAGCGCCAAGGTCCAGGCCGCGGACGCGGTCTTCCTCGCTGGCTTTAGCGGTAAGAAAAATGATGGGCACACGGGCCAGGTCGCGGCTCTCGCGAATCTGGCGGCACACTTCATATCCGCTGCCACCGGGGACCATGATATCGAGCAAAAAGAGGACAGGAGGCTGCTTCCGCGCCAAGGGCAAAACCTGGTCCCCGGTCGCGCAGATGCGTACATTGAAGCCCGCCAGTTGTAAATGATGACAGACCAGATTTCCGATGTCCGCATCATCTTCGAGAACAATGATGTTTTGCTTCACTAAAGTGGTGGACGCCTTCACGCAAACGATTCTAAACCGCCGGGGGACAATTCGCCTTGCCAGCCTGATTGTAAGCGGCTGGCGGGACTGCTACCATCAGTGTGTGAATCGTTCTAAACGTTTTCCCGCCAAATTAGCGTTTATTGTAGCCCTGGCCGCGTCCGCGGCGATGTATGCCGCAAATCCGGCTGCCGTGGTCCTGCCACCGGTGCCCGCCACGGTTGATACCATTACGCCGGGCGAGTTGCGGATGCATCTGCAGTTTCTCGCCTCTGAAGAACTCGGTGGCCGATACACGCTTTCGCCGAGCTTTGCCATTGCGGCGCGCTATCTTGCCTCCCATCTTGAAGGATATGGATTCAAGGGTGCGGGTGAGCATGGCGATTTTCTGCAGACCTTTCAGGTGATTTCGTCCCGGCCGGATACGACAAAGAGTTCGCTTGAAGTCAATGATGGCGGAAAGGCGAACGGTTACCGCTTTGGCGATTTTTACATCGCGGCCGGAAGCAGCAACGGCGAAGCCCAAGGACAGGTTGTGTTTGTTGGTGCGGGCATCTCGTCGCCGGCACAAAAGCTTGATGACTATTCTGGGCTGGACGTAAAGGGGAAGATCGTACTGATCGTTCCCGGCGTCCCTTCATGGGTTGACGCATCGCGGCTGGCAGAAAATGAACAAGGCGAGGGCGCTGCGCGGGCCCACGGCGCAGCCGGCGTCCTGCAGGTGCCAGCACAACGCGTTCTGGAATTCATGAAGAACAAGAGCTTTCAAGAGCGGGCGGCTACGCGCGAAACTGTGCGTCTGGCAAAGGAAAGCAATGGAAAGCTGCCGGTGCTTTTGCTGGGCCCGAACCTTGCAGAGACATTCCTGACAGCCTGCGGGCTGGATCTGAAAGGCGTCTATGAAGCGGCTGGCCGCAAAGAGCGGATACATCCTAAAAAGACGGACCTGACCGCCAAAATGAATGCCGCAATACAGATTACGCGCTCGTCCACACAAAATGTAGCTGCGATACTTGAAGGCGCGGACCCCAAGCTCAAGCAAGAATATGTTGTATTCAGTGCGCACTATGACCATCTGAAAACTGGGCCGAGCGGCGAAATTTATCCCGGGGCGGACGATGATGGTTCGGGCACCACGGCTGTGCTGACGATTGCCCATGCCTTGTCACTGGAAAGGCCGAAACGCTCTGTGCTGGTGATGTTCCACGCCGGAGAAGAGCTGGGCTTGCTGGGATCGGAATACAACACTGACTATGCGCCGGTGGTGCCGTTGGACAGAATGGTCGCCGACCTAAATATTGACATGATTGGGCGCTCCAAACCGGCAGGCGATAAAGAGATGGAAGATGAACATCTTACGGATGCGAATTCCGTTTATCTGGTGGGATCAAACCGCATCAGCCAGGAACTACACCAGCTTAGCGAAGAGACCAATGCGCAATTCCAGAAGATGAAACTGGATTACTATTACAACGATCCTAACAATCCAGAGCGAATTTACTTTCGCTCAGACCATTGGAATTACGCCAAGCACGGTGTGCCCATCATTTTTTACTTTGACGGCACGCATGTGGACTATCACAGGCCCACTGACACCATAGACAAGATTGATTTTGCCAAGCTGACAAAAATCACGCGGTTGGTGTTTGAAACAGGCTGGCGGATCGCCAACCTCGACCACAGGCTGGCGAACACGCATTAATGGCCGGCAGCCTTCACGGTTTTGACGGGAGCAACAGGCTTTTTCTCCTGCATGTAAGTGTCAATCACAACGTCAAGCCTTTCAAAGAACGACCCTGAGGGCCGGGATTCCACAGTTGCCGGCGCGGAAGGTTTAGGGGCAAGCGCGCGCAGCAGTTCATTCACGCGCTGCAGATGTTTGGCTTGCTGTTCCGAGTCCAAGGCGGGCAAGGGCTTGCCCGCGGCTTCTTGAATGTAAAACCACAAGAGCCGCCGGACCTGGTCTAGCTCGCCTTTAAAGTCATTCAGCACCTGGACTGCAGTGGCGTCTTCAAAGAACCGGGCAGATGCATTATCACTTGCAGGGCCGGTCAGTGTGCCGTGCATCTCTGTTTGGATGGCCTCAAGTTCGCCGGTGATGTTTTTGATCCGGCGTAAAACCGCGTTTTTGATCTGTGGTTGTTGCGGCCAGGAGTTCAGCAGGGAACGGCGTTGCGTGTTGCCGGTTGGCTTCATGTTTGTTTGTCCAAGGGGGATGCGATTTCAGGTGTACAAACATAAAGGCTGCAGAGAGCAAACGTAAGGGAAGAAGTGGAGAGTTACCAAGTTATACAACAGAAAATCGGTGTTAGCGGATTAGATTCTGCGGGCCAGGACAAGGGTAATATCGTCAGGCTGCTCGGTTGAGCCAATCCAATCCTGGATTGCGGAAACCGCATGTTCGCAGATTTTTTCCAGCGGCAGATGGCGATAGGCGGCAACGGTTTCAATCAACCGCTCTTCGCCGAACTCGCCAAATTCATTTTCCGGCTCGGTAATACCGTCACTAAACGCAATAAAGATATCACCCGGATACAACTCAATGGTCTCTTCTTCATAATCCCGGTCGTGAAACAGCCCTACAACTGTGCCTCCAGTCTCCAGGCGGCGCACGCCGCCATCAGCCGCCAGAATAATGGGAGGCAGATGGCCGGCGTTGCAATAGGTGAGCCGGTGTTTCTGGTCGTCATAGTAGCCCAGGAAAAGAGTGGCATATTTTTCCGGTTGCGTACTCTGAAACAGATGCCGGTTCAACAGCCAAAGCATCTGTGCTGGGGAGGGTGGGGCCACGCGCGCTTCAACGGCGGCAATCCTGCTGTGTGTGCCATACGCGGCAGCCGAGCCAACGGAGACAAGCTGCTCCTGCTCGTAAGCGCGCACCGCGGAATGGATGGTTGCCATCAACAGCGCGGCGGAAATGCCTTTACCGCTGATGTCTCCCACAGCAACCATCACCTGCTTCGGGCCGTAGGAGAGGAAATCATAGTAATCGCCGCTTACAATCCGGGCGGGCCGGCAGATGCCATGCAATTCAAGGCTACTGGTGCCGGCGATGGCCTGAGGAAAGAGCTGTGCCTGCACTTCATGCGCGATCTCCAGTTCGCTTTGCAGGCGCTCTTTTTCTTTTTGTTCAGCAATCAGTTTTTCCAGATTGTCCGTCATGGAGTTAAAGGAAACCTGAAGCGCCGCCAACTGGTCTTTTTCGCGTATCTGGATGCGATGCGCAAAATCTCCACGGTTGATATGTTGTGTTGCTTTGTAGAGGTTGGCGACGGAGTAAGTGATTTTCCGGGTAAGGCTTATGCCGATGATAAAAGCCGCCAGCACGACAACGGCAAATGCAACGGCCAAAACGATTAACACCACACCCACTGAACCGCTCTCGACTCCCATGGACGCTGTCAGGTAGGAATAAACCGTGGAGAGACGCGTGCTGCCGCCCAGGATTCGGGTACGCATTCCTCCGCTGGCCCAATCCATGACCTGGATGGGACCGCCAAAGTCGAATTCGCGATCGAATGCCATCAAAGGCGCTGGTACACCTCCAGCGCTGATGCGCTCATAGGCTGCGCCTTCCTGCCTGGAAGAGCTTCCGTCATCAGACGTGTTTAACTTGGCCCCATCTTCGGCATTGCGCTGAAAATCCGTTGAACTAATGGTTAGCACCCCGAGTTTGTTTGCGATTCGGGCCAACAGTTTCTGGTCAAAAGGAACACTTGATATCACCATGGCTGGTCGGGGGCCAGGAGTTGAGTTCGCCGCGCGCAGGTAAAGACGTCCTTTATCACTGACAATCCCGGTATAGCCATCTTTTAACCACCTGGGCACTGAGGCCATAGGTATTTCCGTGATTGAGCGGCCTGGAAAAGCCGTATCACTGGCGGCGATTTTTTCCGGCGTACTGCTGTGCCGCATGATCTCCTCGGCTGCGGCTGCATTGGCCGCACTCAGGTGGTGTCCCTGCTCATTGATTTCTGAGACCGCAACAAATGTAGACAGGTCGCTCAGGATCAAATACCCAGACCCCAGCGCCAAAGCAACTGCAAGCGCCACGGGCACTCCGCCGATGAACAGGTAGGTGACAATCAGGCGGTTGCGTACGCTCCACATCACGTGTCGTCTGAACCAGCGCAGGGAAAGGAATAAGAGCAGAACGGAAAGCACCCAGCCAAGGAAGCTCGTCCATCCTGACAGTGTCGCTACGGCTGATGTGAGGCTGGCAAGGTTCAGGAGCCATTTCAGCAGAAGCAGGACCGCTTCTGTTCCAGCCAGATAGAGGGAGAAAAGCGCCAGACGCGTGCGCGGAACCATGCCCATGGAGGCAAGTTTGCTCGTGATTGTTGACCAGACAGCCAAGCTGCAACGATTATAGCGGTTGAGCGGGCGGGCATGAAGGAAAAACGAAACGAAACCGGGGCCCCGCCTGGATCAGAGTCTCTCCACCAATTCGTTGTGGTAATGGTTGTTGTAAGCCAGACTCAGGCCGCTGGCTGCCGATTTAAGGCGCTGGTAAGACCCCAGAGCTTCAATTCCAAAAAGTTTGCGCAGGGAAGGAAGGCTGGGAGAGGAAAACAGAAGACTAAAAACCGAAGGCAGGATGAGCCATAATTGCAATTTTGCCAGCGCCACCATGGAGTAGAGCCGAAATTCAGTTGCTGCCGCCACTAACTCCTGCGCCAGCATCTGTGTTTCACTACATCGTTCCCGGCCCATTTCCTCGGCTTTGAGCGCTTCGTTGTTGCCCCATTCAATTAACACCAGCGCATTGTGGGACATTCGCAGCAGATATTCGCGCATCAGATGGATTCGCTTGCGCTGCCAGGCGGTAAACTCCGCGTCCTGCATTCGCAGCCGGAAATTCGCTTCCTGCGCTGGATCCAGGAGAGATTCGATTTCACCGGCTTCCGCAGGACGCAGAAACGGCGTTACATCATCCATGGTGCGGGTGGGGAACTTGCCCCGGAATTGGATGGCTGTGTAGATAGCAAGCAGCAGAACGATAGTAACCAGGAATATTATGATGAGATCGAACGTCATCTTCCCAGAATGCCTTTCACTGACTTTGTGTGCCGCCGGAGCTCTGTAATCATCTGTTCTGGTGTAAGCGCAGCTTGCCAGTTTCCTGCCGGCTGCGATGGCTCCCCTTTGAGAAATGTAGCCAGCCATATAGCCACACCAATAATGTACGACAGGGGAGTGGCTATTCGGAACACAGGGTCGAGTTTTGTTCCGAATTCGGAACGCAGTAAGAAGGCCACCAGCGATCCCGCCGCCGCTATACCAAAGCCAAGGACGATTCCAAAGGTCTGCTCGCGCCACCTCATGTGAAAGAAGCGCACCAGGAGGATAAACAGGAAAAAGATAAGAAATTGCAGGAAGTCCACGGCGATTTCAAGCGAAATCAATGTCACAGCCAGAGGACTATAGTTGGCGGGACGGAAGAATATTGCCCTGACAAACGCAACCAAAAGTATGAGGATGCCGATAACAGGGAACGATAGCTTGAACCACCGCTGAGCGTAGAAATTCCTGAATACCGAATGAAAGGCTTCCTGAAGCACCAGGAACGTGAGGACAACATATAAAGCTTCACTGGCCCAGTAAACGTAAAGCAGGAAAGAAGCGAGATTTCGTACGGCGAAGGTCAGGAATGCGCTCAGTACGGAGAAGCCAACATAGGCGCAAAAAACCGGAAGCTGCTTATAGCTCCGGCGGAGTAGCAGCACGACCAAGAGGCAAGCCTGCAATGCTGTACCTGCAATGGCCAGTATTAGTTCGCCTTTATTCATCTTAATGAGTGGCCAGCTTAAACCAGCCACTCACCGAGAGCAAACCTATTTAACAGCACCAGGCGGCAACTGCGGCGGAAAAGGGCCTGCGGCCCTGGCTGGGATGGAACTCACACCAACGAACAACAACACGACCATGACTAAACGAACGGCATTCTTCCGCATAC
>DATBCN010000519.1:0-5772 GCA_036270475.1 Candidatus Angelobacter sp.
CGCGTTTCGGTTCCTTTCCAAACGGGAGGCCCAGGCGTTTCCGCACAGGACCCTCGTCCTTGCATCAGCAAGGAGCCGCCACAAGGGCCAGGTATGCCTCAGGCCGGATGTGGTCGGAACCTATAAAGATATTATAGATGAGTGGGGCCGGATAGAGTAACGCTCTTTCTCGATCCATGGACACCAGGAAAAAGGGCCGAACACTTGCGCGTCCAGCCCTTTGCTATACAACACGGTCTTTTTTGTTAGCTAGAAAGTGAATCTGGCCCCAAACTGAACGATCCTCGGTGCGGCTGTGCTAATGACTTGGCCGAACGTGGAACTATCGATGTTCGTGTCCGGATTGCTGAACTCGGCATGGTTGAACAAGTTAAAGAACTCTGCCCGAAGTTGGAGCGACTGGTTTTCACCAAAAGCGATTCTCTTGGAAACAGCCATGTCCATGTTCGTGCGGCCCGGGCCACGCAGGATATTCCTGCCTGAACCGTAACAGTTGCAACCGGTCAGGCCCACATCAGTAAATACACTGCTGTTAAAGAAATTATTTCCCTTGGTACCCGGTGTTGCATTGCCAGGATTGAAATACGTAATCGGCCCCGTGAGGTTGGCATAGACAATTCCAGCGTCTCCGGCGCCGGAAGGACCGGGCTGACTGCGGCGGGTGGAGAGGTTCGACAGGACATCCAGCGGGAAACCGGTGCGCCACGTAATGATGGGATAAAGACTCCAGCCTTCGATCAGCCGCTTGGGGCCACCCTGCCATGCGCGAGCGAACGGCAGGTCCCATCCTCCACTAAAGCTGATTTGGTGACGGATGTCGAAATCCGAAGAGGTGCGGAAGAGATTTCGATCGAAGAAAGGAATTTGGCTGGTGCGGTTGCGAAAGCCAGAGGAATTATCAATGGTGTGGGCCCACGTATAGGAAAGCGTGAACGTTGTGGTCCCTAGAAAGGGCGTGTGCGAAGGCCGCTTGGAGAGCTTGGTCTCCAGCGCGTTGTAGTTGGCGTTTACAGCATTTTCAAATGTGTCAAGGAAGCTAAAGCGGAAATCATCGATCGTGCCAACTTCATTGAAAAAACGGTGTGGAGTGGACGCGAGGGTTGCAGGATCGAAAGCATTGGCGTCCACAAGAGTGGTGAGCTTGCGCGACTGGCTGCCTACGTATCCGGTTTCAATCGCCAGGTCCTTCACGATTTCATGCTGCAGCGTCAAGTTGTACTGGACCGTGTAAGGGGTACGGAGATGAGGATTGACGAAAAATACTCCGCCGCCGCCAAAGGGGAGAAAGCCAGCCGCGTCAAAATCAATGTTGGATGCCGGCGGCTTGGAGGGAAACGGATTTACCGTGCCCGTTGAAGTAAATGGATTGGTTGTAAATCCTGGATTTGAAGTTACACAACCCGGATCGCCAGAATTGGCGGCGTTGGGACAATCCGTGAAGACAGGACTGGTAAAACCGAAGAATGGCGCCTGCCCGTTATATTGCAGATTGTCCTCGCCTTTTAGGACGTCATAGAACATGCCCATGCCGCCGCGAATGCTTGTCTTGCCATTGGGTGACCAGGCAAAGCCCACGCGCGGCGCCCAATCATTCTTGTCAGGGAAGTTGGCGCCTTTGGGGGCCTGGGGATCGCCGGGGAACAACAGGCCTGCGGGAGCGTTGGGGAACCGGGTGGAATGCGCGCCAGGCAGCAGGCTGAAAGAGCGGCCCTGAGTGTCATACTTGGGGGAACTGTATTCGTAACGGACGCCAAGAGTGAGGACCAGATTGCCGCGCGCATGCCATTCATCCTGCACGAAACCAAATGTGGATTTCTGGCGGATATTGGAAGGTGCGCTGCCGAACTGGAAATAGTCTTCCGGAAGGCCAAGCAGGAAATTGGCGTACTGGTTCAAAGCGCCATTGAAGCCGTCATAATCGAACTGTCCGTCGACAAAGAAATCAAAGACGGTGTTGTTCTCATAAGGGATGTAACTTCCGCCAAACTTCAGGTTGTGTTTGCCTCGGTTCCAGGACAGAGTGTCTGAATAGGCGAAAGTGTTGTCGATCAGGGCAGTGGGGCCCTGGGAGCTGAAACCGGCAAGCAGGCCCCCTAAAAATGAGATGCGGGTCGGGCCTGTGGCTTCGTCCGGCGTAACGCCAATGCCGAGCTGGCTGGGAGTGGGCAGGCTGGCCGCAGGCACCGCCTGTTTGCCGGCATTTCTCTGCAATGTCAAACGAAACTCGTTCAACAACCGCGGGCTGAACGTTTTGGTGTAAGCCAGATTGGCAAAATAACTATGCGTGACCGTGGTGTTGGGGAAGCCGGGATTCAGGGTCGCAGTGTTCGTGGAGAAAGGGACAGTATCAATCAACCTGCGTCCGCCTACGAAAAGGGAGAACTTGTCATTCTCCGTCAGGTTGAAATCCAGCTTTCCGCTGAACTCATTGAAGTTGGTAACGCGTGTGCCCTGGGAGATGAGTTGTCCCGCGCACTCGCCGGAAGTGGGGTCTGTGGGATTGGCCAGAGCGCAACTATAGGTATTGGTGGGCGCACCGTGAATCAAGCCTTTGGCAATATAGTTCTGGGCCACCGGATCGATTCTTGTGGGGTCGATAATCCCCAGGGCCGCCAGCGCGGCATTTGGCTGATAAAACGGATTTTTCTGAAGGAAATTCACCACGGAAGCATTGGGTACGCCGCCATTGGGATGAGTGGCGTCAGTGCCTGCTTTTGAGAAATCGCCTTTCAATGTGTCCGGCGTAAACGTGTTGGCCAGGATGGTCTCGCCCGCATCCTGTTTCTGCCCCTGATAGCTTACAAACCAGAACAGTTTGTTTTTGCGCACCGGGCCGCCCAACGTGAAGCCATATTGGTTCCGGCTTAGTGGGTCTTTGGCGATGCCATTTTTGTTGTTGAAATACTGGTTGGCTGCGAACGTGTCATTACGGTTGAATTCAAAAACCGAGCCGTGGACCTTGTTAGTGCCGGACTTCGGCACCAGGCTGATGATGCCGCCCGAGTTCCGCCCGTATTCCGCGGTGTAATTGCTGGTGAGGATACGGAATTCCTCCACTGCGTCAGGGTTGGGAGTGAAAACGACCCCGTTGCTCAACAGGTTGTTATCAACCCCGCCATCGAGCAAAAACGTAACCGAGTCTGAGCGGGCGCCAGCAATATTGAAAGACCCGGCGCTGGTATCGTCTGGGTTATGTGGGGTCACACCAGGCTGCAGTGCAGCCAAGTCCAGCACGTTGCGGCCGTTTAACGGCAAATCAACGATAGTGGCGCTTGTGACAGATGCACCCAGCGTTGGATTCACTGTTTCGACAAGGCTTGCTTCGGCTGAAACTTCCACGATTTCATTCCGTCCACCCAGCGGCAGCTTGACGTCCACTTTCAGGACCTGGCTGATCTCAAGCTTGTATGCGGGTGTTTCCGTGGTCTTAAAGCCATCGCGTTCAACTTTGATTTTGTAGCTGCCAATTGGAAGATCCAGTGTTTCATAATGTCCGTCATCTCCCGTGATGGCCTTGGTCTCATTTCCGGTTGCGACGTTAGTGACGGTAACGGTTGCGCCTGGAACCACCGCGCCCTGTGGGTCAGTCACGGTACCGGTCATCCTTGCGCGCGCGCTCTGGCCAATGGCCTGAGAATTGAGTGCTAGTGCCAGAAAGCAAACATACCAAAACAGTCTTTTGGACCTGACGCAATACCCCCGCAGCTTCATATAGGCTCCTCGGTTTTCAGATTTCCATTTCCCTAATCGATTTAGAAATTGTTCCTGAATGGCCACCAAAAATTGGCAGACACAATATCAGAAAAACAAGGCGAAATATGAAAACTTTTTCATTATTCCCGATATCCGAAAAATAACGCTCTATCGGACCACTCTGGGACGATTTATAAGGACAAGACCATCAGCACGTCATCCACATATTCATCGCCGATTTTGAGAGAGCGCGGCTCCAAGCCGTAACTCTGAAAGCCCAGGGACTCGTAAAGTTGGCGCGCCGGCAGGTGCGCGGAGGCGACCAGCAGGACCTGTTCCAGACCCTGAATTTGGCGTGCGCGGCGGATGATCTCCTGCATCATGGCCTTGGCTGCGCCTTTGCCGCGCGACTCCGGACGCACGTAGACGCCCCACACATGTCCTTTGTGGCGTTCCTTCAGATGAGAATAGCGGTAGAAGCCCGCCGTCGCCGCGAGTTGGCCATCTTGCAACATGCCGACAACGAAATTGGTTGCAGTATCGCTAGAACCGAGACGTTCCCGCACCGTTTCGATAGTTGTGTTCTGGTGCTCTTCGGCGGAGTCGGCAAAAGAAGCGGGATCGTTGCGCAGGGCTTCAAGGCGCAAGCGCCAGAAAGATTCGGCGTCAGCGGCGGTGAGAAGGCGGAGGTGCATAGGGGAGCAATTGGTAATTAGCAACTAGCCAAACCTTTTTACCGCAAAGGGCGCGAAGGACGCAAAGGAAGAAAGGAAACCTGAACTTTCCAATCTCCTTGGCGGCCCTTGCGTCCGTTGCGGTTAAGTCTGTTGCTGGTTGCTGAATGTGAATGCCTACATGCCGTCATAATTCGGGCCGCCGCCGCCCTCGGGCGGGACCCAGGTGATGATCTCATAGGGGTCCATGATGTCGCAGGTCTTGCAGTGAACGCAGTTTGACGGATTCAAGTGGATCACTTTTCCCTTCGGGGCTGAAGCGTCTTCTTCCATCTCATAAACATTGGCCGGGCAAAAGTTCTGGCAGGGATTGCCGAACTCAGTCACGCATTTGGTGTTGCAGATATTGGTATCGGCAATAATCAGGTGCGAAGGCTGGTCTTCCTCATGCTTGGTGCCGGAGTGGTAGAGATCGGTCAGCTTGTCAAAGGTGAGTTTGCCATCGCCCTTGGCTTTGCCCAGCAGGTGGGCGCGGTTGCCGCCATCGGCGGGTAATTCGTCCAGATGCTTCATGCGCGTGTGGCCGGCGTGCGCGGGATACATCTCATGCAGGCCGCGACCGCCGGTAAGCTGCTGCAGCGTGGTGTGAAACAGTCCGGAGATGAGCCCATTTTCAAAGCCCTGATGAAAGTTGCGGACTTCCCAAAGCTCATCTTTGATCCAGCTTGCATCAACGCTTTCTTTGTATTGCTGGAGCTGCGCGGCGCTGAAGTTGTTTTCCAGCAGGGCGTTGAACGCCGTTTCCGCCGCGAGCATGCCGCTCTTGATGGCCAGATGAATGCCCTTGAGACGCTGCGAATTCAGGAAACTGGCTGAGTCGCCGACAATCATCCATCCGTTGCCGGCGAGCGGAGGCATGGAGAACCATCCGCCGTAAGGGAAGGTCTTTGCGCCATAGCGGACCATCTTGCCGCCCTTGAGCAGACTGGCAATCAGATGGTGCGATTTGAAGTCCTGCAGCACGCGCTGCGGATCAAGGCGCGGGTCCTGGTAGTCAAGGCTGGTAACGTAGCCCAGCGAGACGATGTTGTCTTTTGATCCGTAAATCCAGCCGCCACCGTATTCTTTGGTGGTGAGCGGCCAGCCCATGGCGTAAATTACCTGGCCTTTTTTGATCGCGCCGGAAGGCACTTCCCACAACTCTTTTACGCCGATGCCATACACCTGCGGGTTGCGGCCTTTTTGCAGATCATATTTGGCGACGAGTTGTTTGGTCAGCGACCCGCGCGGGCCTTCCGCCAGTACCGTGATCTTTGATTTGAGATCGTATCCAGGCTCGAAATTCGATTTCTTCTGGTTCTGCTTGTCCACGCCCTTGTCATCGGTGCGGACGCCCGTCACCTGG
>DATBCN010000520.1:0-3587 GCA_036270475.1 Candidatus Angelobacter sp.
AAAAAGTCCTGGTTCTTTTTCTTGGCAAAGCCATGGCCTTCATCATTGGCCATCAGGAACCATGTTTGTATGCCGTTGCTTTTCAGCTTGTCCAGCATCTGCCGTGACTCTGTCCACGGCACGCGCGGATCGTTCTTTCCCACCACGGCATACACTGGTTTGCGGATTTTCTCTGAGTTGTTCAGCGGCGCGGTCTTCTCCAGGTACTCGCGAATTTTAGGATCGCGCTCATCGCCGTATTCCACCCGCCGCAAATCGCGCCGGTAGGCTTCCGTGTGTTCCAGCAGCGTCACCAGGTTTGACGGGCCAACGATCGGCAGTGAGCAGCAGATTTTGTCGTTATAGTCCGTGGCAATGGCCCAGGTCATATAGCCGCCGTAGCTGCCGCCGGTAATCATGATCTTGCCGGCGTCCAGCGCCGGGTTCTTGCCAATCCAATCCAGCAGAGCGCCTATATCTTTGTGCGTGTGGTCGCGGTTCACGCCGTTATCCAGCTTCAGAAACGTTTTGCCGTAGCCAGTCGAACCGCGCACGTTAGGGAAGATGAGCGCCACGCCCAGTTCGTTCAGATAAAAATTGTTTCTTCCCAGAAATCCAGGACGATACTGCCCTTCAGGGCCGCCATGGATATTCACGATCACCGGACGTTTGCCGGGAAACTTGGTTGCGTCAGGAGAATAAAGGAAGCCGGAGATCGTCTTGCCATCGAACGACTGCCACTTGATAAGCTGCGGTTCAACAAACGCAGTGGTATTCAGTCCGCCGGTCTCGCTCGATGTCCAGCGTTCCAATTTGTTGCTTACAACATCCAGTGAAAATACGTCCGAGGTCGATCTGGCGGCGGTCACCACAAATCCCAGGTCGCGATTGTTCTTGTGAAAGCTCAGCCCGCCGATTAGCCCTGTGGGAATACCGGTAACCGGATGGTATTTTCCCGTGGCCGTATTCATCAGGTAGACCTTGCTGATTCCGTCTTCATTTGTAACAAATGCCAGCGTCTTTCCATCATCGCTCAGGGCCACGTCATTCACGTCCCACTTGATGTCGGTTGTGAGATAAGTTGGTTTCATCGTGGCCAGATCAAAGTAGGCCAGCCGCTGGAACTCCGATTCACGGTCCGTGGTGGTGTAAAAACCTTTGCCGTCTTTGCTGAACGGACCTCCGCCGTAAGCCACCTCCTCGCTCGCTTTGGGCGTCAGCAGCTTTTTTTCACCCGTTGCAACGTCCGCCAGCCACAGATAGCTCTGGTTGGCTGAGACCTCCTGCAACACCAGCAGCTTTTTGTTGTCCGGCGACCAATCAACCACGCCCCATCCGCCGCCTTCCAGTTGCAGCAGCATCTTGTCTGATTTCGGGTTCGTCGGGTCCACGGTCCATATGTCGGTGTCCTGTCCGGTGCGGCGCGTTGAACTGTAGGCGATGCGATTGTCATTGTGGGCAAAGCTGCGTCCCGTATTGCGCGACTTGCCATCCGTTAGCAGCGTCACATTGCCATTGGCAATGTCATAGCGGTAAATCTGGAACCACTCGCCGCCTCCAATGTCCTTGGTAAACGTGAAGTAGTCGCCTTTGGGGCCAAAATGTCCACCGCCGGTGCGGTCAGGGAAAAACGTAAGCTGTGTGCGGTCGCCGCCCGGCATCTTCACCAGATGGATCTCCGGCACATCGGCGAAACGCGTGCCGATCAACATCTGCCGCTTCACCGGGTCCCAGTCCTGCAGGCCCGCGCTGCGGACTTCTCCATATTGGTTGGCTTTTTCGGCAATCGCTGCCGGTACCGGAGGAATATTTTCCACCACCAGGTTGTCCCCCGGCTTGATCACTGCCGGCTGGTTGGCCGGAGCCCCCTGCGCGAACGCCGCCATTGATGCTGTCATGCATATTGCCGCCAGCAGGATTGCCTTGCATTGGATCGCAAACATTGCCGAAATTCGTTTCATCGTTTTCCTCCGATTTTTCTCAGGCGGCAGCAAGGTTATGCTCCGCGCTTTGTTGCGTCAAGGCTGGCAGCGCGGAGCGTGTGGCCCGTTGGAATCGATTGCTTACCCCTGAATTTCGTCATCCCGGGATTCCCTAAAGCGGGCAAGCGCTTTACTGAAATTCGAACCAATCGCCCGTCTTCCCACCGGCGTCACCGTAATCCATTTTTGCGTCTGTCCCGTTCTGCCAGATTCACGATTGCTTCATACTCATAAACATTGGTCCCGCTCTTGCCGGATTTTGCCGCAGCCGCCATCGCCCGCCCGGCGGTCTCCGCGAGCATTGAGTGATACCGGCGCAACCGTCCCAGTGTAAGCAGGTCCAGTGCAGGCGCAATCTTCATCGCCATCGACTCGCCCAGCCTGAACTCCGTTCGCTTTCCCACCAGCAGGCTCGGACGCAGAATGTGAATCGCCTTAAACGGCAGCCTCGCCACTTTCTGCTCCATCTCGCCCTTGGTGCGCAGATAGAAGTTTTTGCTCGCCGCATCCGCGCCAACTGACGACACCACAATAAACTGCTCCGCTCCGGCCTTGAGTGCTTCCTGCGCCGCGCGTAACGGCAGTTCCAGATCGACTTGCCGGAACGCCTCCTGCGATCCCGCTTTGCCGATCGTTGTTCCCAGCGCGCAGTACACATCCAGCGCGCCCTGAAAATCTTCCGCCGTCAGGCTGCCCAGCTCCGCAACCCGTTGCGTGACTTTGGCCCGGGTCAGCAAAGGCAGCTCTCTGCGGCCAAAAGTCAGCACCCGCGTGACGTCAGGATCATCCACCAGTGCCCTTAAACAGAACCCGCCCACCAGCCCTGACGCACCTAAAACCACCGCGGTTCTGGAAATTACCTCCACTCCTACCCCACCCCCTTGGCCCTCAATTATGATTCTAAAGCTCTTATACGATTCAATCCCAGAGATGCCTTCTGCAACCCCGGCGTTTCCATTGAATATGTGGCCAGTTCCAGCCTATATCCGTCTGAAACGATCCGTCTGAACCCGTGGCTAACTCGCCTTTACCTCAAACCCATCGCCAAGCCGACTGTCATACTGGCATAAAACAATATAAACAAACGACTTAAGTTAGCATAGCACCGGGCGAATTGCAAGCGAAAAGCACCGCGGCCAGCGCGCCATGAGCGACGTGAACTTGGCCATTGAGCATGGCGCATGTCGGTTTCCATCTGACTGAAGTTTAAGGTGTTATCGCACTGAGTTTTATCCGACATTACGATTATTTGCCGGTATGGAACGCTTTCAAGCAAAACACGCGATAGAATCCGCCTTAGAATCGCAACCATATTTTATTGTGGTTCATGGTTCTATTGTGGTTCATGGTTCCGCGTTCCTGGTGCTCCGGGTTTCAGCAGTCAACAAAACCCCACAATAATTTCCCCTTTTTTTGTCGATTCCGGCCCGCTCGCGCGACGTACATGCAGATCGCCAATATACGCAGATCAAAGACGAAAAGGAGAGCTTTCAATGCAATATCTCTTGTTGATTCATCATGACGAAGACCAGTGGGAGAAGTTGACCGAGTCTGAAAAGCAAAAACTTTACGGAGGCTACCGGGAGCTAAGGCTGGATTTGGAGAAAAAGGACAAATTCGTCGGCG
>DATBCN010000521.1:0-2127 GCA_036270475.1 Candidatus Angelobacter sp.
CTATCCGTATCGTGATCTTGAACGCAAAGATTTTGAAGATCTGCTGGCCATGCTGGCCGATGGAATTGCTTCACAGCGTGGACGCTACGGTGCATATCTCTATCGTGACCGTGTAAACAAACGGCTCAAGGCCCGTCGCGGGGCGCGCATGGTCGCCATTATGAATGGCGGGGCCATTCCTGAAACTGCGCTTTACACGGTGGTTGCAGAACCGGAAGGCACGGTCGTCGGTACGCTGCATGAAGACTTCGCCGTGGAGAGCATGAAGGGCGATATCGTTCTGCTGGGCAACATGAGCTGGCGAATCCGCCGCGTGGAAAACGCCGGCCGCATTCTGGTGGAAGATGCGCATGGTGCGCCACCGTCAATTCCGTTCTGGCTGGGTGAAGCTCCCGGACGCACCGCGGAACTTTCGCACCAACTAGGCGAGTTGCGCCAGGCCATTAGCGATCTTGCGCCAAACACGGTTCCCGGCTTCGTCAACCAGAAATCGCCGGAAGTGCTGAACGCCGTGGAGTGGCTCAAACGTGAGTGCGGACTGGACGATTCCGGCGCGGAACAGGCCATTGAATACATCGTCACCGGGCGCACCGTGCTGGGTGCGGTCCCCACTACAAATACGATTATCGCCGAGCGCTTCTTTGATGAAGGCGGCGGCATGCAGTTGATCGTCCATGCGCCGTTTGGCGCGCGCATCAACAAAGCGTGGGGACTTTCCTTGCGCAAGCGCTTCTGCGTCTCTTTTAACTTTGAATTGCAGGCCGCCGCCACGGACAATGGCGTAAATATTTCTCTGGCCGAGCAGCACAGTTTTCCGCTGGCGGATGTCTTCCATTTCCTGCATGAAAATACGGTGAAGGAAGTGCTGCAGCAGGCCGCGCTGCTCTCTCCGCTGCTGGAAACACGCTGGCGCTGGGACGCTAACCGCGCACTGGCGCTTTTGCGCAACTGGAACGGCAAAAAAATACCGCTGCAGGTCCAGCGCATGCGTTCCGCTGATCTGCTGGCGTCTGTGTTTCCTGACGCGGCCCAATGCCAGGAGAACGCCGACGGCCCAATCGTGGTTCCCGACCATCCCCTGCTGCGGGAAGTGATGAAAGATATCTTCCAGGAAGCGATGGACCTGGAAGGACTGAAAGATGTCTTGCGCAAGATCCGCTCGGGAGAGATCAAGTGCATCGCCGTCGATACCCCGGTGCCCTCCGTCTTCTCCCATGAGATACTCAACAGCAATCCTTACGCTTTTCTTGATGATGCTCCGCTGGAAGAGCGCCGCGCCCGCGCCGTGGAGATGCGCCGCACATTGCCTGAGTCTGTTCTGCAGGAAGTTGGAGCGCTTGATCCCGCGGCGATAGCGGAAGTCCGCGCCGATGCCTGGCCTGATGTGCGTGACGCCGATGAACTAGCCGATACCCTACAAACTCTGGTTGCTTTGCCGGAAAACTTTCAGCCTCCGGGCCATCGCTCACCGGCTGAATCATGGCAAGTTTTTTTAAACACTTTGCGGCAATCGAACCGGGCAACGCGAGCAAATGTTAAATCTGCGCTGCCCGAGGCGACTGCGCTCCACAATTTTGAACCGCAGGATGGCGCGTCCGCACTCCCTAATGGTTTTGGACCGCAGGTTGACGCTTCCGAATTTCCCAATGATCTTGGACCGCAGGCGCCCTCGCCTGCGCTTCACACTCCCACTGATCAATGGTTCTGGGTCTCCGCCGAGAAGGTGAAAGCATTCACGGCAATTTATCCTGGCGCACAGTTTGCAGAGCAGCTCCCCCCGGTCGATGGCGAAGTCCCATCACCAGAAGACGCTCTCAAAAGCATGGTTACGGGTTGGCTCGCTCATCTGGGCCCAACCAATGCCAGTTCTCTTGCCGCGCTCCTCCATCTTCCCGTGGCGGAAATCGATAAAACATTGCTGCGCATTGAATCCACCGGGTTGGTCTTGCGAGGAAATTTCGACAAAGAGCTGGGCGAAGAAACGCAATGGTGTGAACGCCGGTTGCTTGCGCGCATCCATCGTCTCACCCTGGGTACGCTCCGCAAACAGATTGAGCCTGTCACTGCTGCCACATTCATGCGCTGGTTGCTGCGTTGGCAGCATGTCTCTCCGGGTTCGCAGGCGCG
>DATBCN010000522.1:0-1692 GCA_036270475.1 Candidatus Angelobacter sp.
GCGCTAAAGGGCGCATCCAGTCTGCGGAAAGGGCCGTGCCCACCTTCAGTAAAACCAACAATCACGAACTTCTTTCAGCCTGACTCATGCGGACTCCAGGCAATGCAGTGAAAGGAGCTTCGTATGGATACAAAGCAGTTCCCCGAACATCCCAACCTTGAACAATATAAAAAGCAGGCCAAAGAACTTTTGCAGGCCTTTCGCACCGCAGATATGGGCGCGATACGCCGCGTCCACAGAAGTCATCCGCGCTTCCGCAAACTTGCAGAAGCTGAGTTCCGCAGTGCGCCGTTTTCTCTTTCCGATGCGCAATGGGTCATTGCACGCGAGCACGGATTTGAGAGCTGGCCAAAGTTTGTGAAAGGCATAGAAGATTTGGAACGCAAGGATTCGCAGTTTTCAATTTTCGAGTCCGCCGCCGATGCGATTGTCAACGGCGACACGACGACGCTTGCCAGATTGCTGCACGAAAATCCTGGGCTGGTCCATGCAAGATCAGAGCGCGAACACAGGGCCCCTCTGATTCATTATGTAGCAGCGAATGGCGTGGAGGATTTTCGCCAGAAGACGCCAAAGAACATCGTGGAAATTACCGCGCTTCTGCTCAAAGCCGGAGCCGAGGTGGACGCAACCACAGATGCCTATGGCGGCCCGTCTACGGCGTTGGGGTTGGCGGCAACCAGTTATCATCCGGCAAAAGCCGGGGTGGATATCGCGCTGTTAGAAATATTGCTGAAGCATGGCGCGTTGCCTGATGGCGCGCCTGGCGGATGGCACACCGTGACTTCAGCGCTGGCAAATGGACGTCCGCGCGCGGCGCAGTTTCTTGCCCGGCACGGCGCAAAACTTGACCTTGAAGGTGCAGCGGGAGTCGGACGGCTTGACCTGGTCAAAACGTTCTTTGCTGACGATGGCAGCCTGAAGGCAAGTGCTACCAGAGAGCTGATGAAGTCAGGCTTTGCCTGGGCCTGCGAATATGGACATACCAGCATTGTCGACTTCCTGTTGCAACATGGCATGAAAGTAGATGAGCCGCTGCGGCACAACGGGCAGACTGGCCTGCACTGGGCCGCGTATAACGCGCATGTGGATACAGTAAAGCTCCTGCTGGAGCGCAAAGCCTCCGTCAACATCAGAGACAAAAGCTACAACGGAACGCCGCTGGGTTGGGCGCTTTACGCCTGGAGCAATCCGGCGCCTGAGACGGACAGCAGTGGCTACTATGAAACCATCGCTCTGCTGGTTGCCGCGGGAGCAATTGTGGACCAGGAGTGGATTGCCGATCCTGACCGGGGAACGCCGCTAGCTGCAAAAATTCAGGCAGATGCGCGCATGCTTGCAACGCTGAGAGGAGAGAGCAAACACGAATAATTTTTCTGCTAACCGGGGCAGCCACCTCAGTGTGACGTGGCGCGTTCACTGCTCTTCAGCAGCTCATTTACGATTGTGACCAGCTCTTCAGGATTGACGGGTTTCTCCAGATAGAGATCGGCCAGCGGCTCAGCGGCTTGAAACGCTTCTGCCACATAACCCGAAACAACGACGACGGGCATGCTGCTGTTGCTTTTTGCCGCCTGCACCACGGCGCGGCCATTGGCGTCACCCAGGCGCCAGTCAGTCACCACGGCGTCATAGGTATTGCTCTGGAGTTTTTCCATGGCGTCGCGCGCGGAAGTGGAAGCCGTGACGGTG